>NZ_JBQKLA010000011.1:0-69345 GCF_052116465.1 Collinsella sp. Sow4_D11
GCGCGGCTGCGCCTATGGCACTTCAACATCATTGTCGCAGCCCCGACCCGCGGTCACGAGCGGGGGCTCCTATCTTTTTAGTGCCCTCGGATTGGGTCATAGTGTCTGTCGTTGCCAAAACATCGGCGTTGCCTTGATCCAAACCTGCCAAAAAGGGACAGGTTTATTTTGGTCGGTATTATCTGGGCAAACGTGGCCGTCTATCGCAATGTAGTCGTTGAAAACGTCCCCAACGACTACATAGCATGAGAGTGGATAATCTCCCGGTTTGAGCCTGCATCCAAGCTCAAAGTGGGAGATTATCCACTCTCATTTGCTATGCGTCCGAAAATCCACGTTCGTTTGTTTTCTGCCTACATTTGGAGGAAGAGCTCGTGGAGGCGGGTGTCGTCGTCGAGCTCGGGGTGGAAGGTAACGCCGAGCTGATTGTCTTGACGGGCGGCGACGATGCGTCCATCGACTTTCGCTAAGGCCTTGGCATTGCCGTGCACCTCGACGATGCGGGGTGCGCGGATAAACGTTAACGGCACTTCACCGTCGATACCGCCTACCTGCCCCTTGGTGCGAAAACTGCCGAGCTGCCTGCCATAGGCATTGCGCTCAACGAGTATATCCATGGTTGCCAAGTGCGGCGTTCCCTTGTCATCGTGGGCGGCAAGGTCGCGCGCCAACAGAATCAGACCGGCACAAGTTCCCAGTACAGGCATGCCTTCAACAATGCGGGTACGAAGATCCTCGAGCATATCGAGTTCGGCAAGTAGCTTGCCCTGAACGGTGGACTCGCCGCCGGGAAGTACCAGACGGTCAAAGTTCTGCTGCAAATCGGCCGCCTGCCTCAGCTCAATACAGTGTGCGCCCAGCTCGGATAGTCTTGCTTCGTGCTCGGCAAAAGCGCCTTGGACCGCCAGCACGGCGACCGTTTGGTCTGCATAATCGCTCATGGGCGATCCTTTCTGCCGGACTAGCGCCCGCGCTCCTCCATGATAATCTCGATCTCGTCGGCGTTGATGCCCACCATGGCCTCGCCCAGGTCCTCCGAAAGCTCGGCAATGAGTTTGGCATCGGTGAAGTTTGCCACGGCCTTGACGATGGCGGCGGCGCGCTTGGCCGGGTTGCCGCTCTTAAAGATGCCCGATCCCACAAAGACGCCCTCGGCGCCCAGCTGCATCATCAGCGCGGCGTCGGCGGGGGTCGCTACGCCGCCGGCGGCAAAGTTCACGACGGGAAGCTTGCCCGTGGCATGGACCTCGCGGACCAGCTCGACCGGAACCTGCAGTTGCTTGGCTGCCTCAAAGAGCTCGTCGTCGCGCAGGGCAACAACGTCGCGGATCTGCTTCTGGATCTTGCGCATGTGACGCACGGCCTGGACGACATCGCCCGTACCCGGCTCACCCTTGGTGCGAATCATTGTGGCGCCCTCGGCAACACGGCGCAGCGCCTCGCCCAGATCGCGGGCGCCGCAGACAAACGGCACGTCAAACTGGGTCTTGTCGATGTGATAGACGTCGTCGGCAGGGGAGAGAACCTCGGACTCGTCGATGTAATCGATCTCGATGGCCTGCAGGACCTGCGCCTCGACAATATGGCCGATGCGGCACTTGGCCATAACGGGGATGGAGACGGCCTCTTGGATGCCCTTGATCATCTTGGGGTCGCTCATGCGTGAGACGCCGCCTGCGGCACGGATGTCGGCCGGGATGCGCTCGAGTGCCATGACGGCGCAGGCGCCCGCCTCTTCGGCGATGCGTGCCTGCTCGGGCGTGGTGACGTCCATGATGACGCCGCCCTTGAGCATCTGCGCGAGCTCGCGATTGAGTTTGACGCGATCTGCCTTGCTGGTCTGTTCTGCCATGGTTGCTCCCTTGGTTGGCATGTGCATTGCTTGACGGAACATCCTATCGGGGAGCTGGGTATGGCGAAATACTCAGTTTTAGAGATAATAATAAGGCCAGACTAATACCAGATTGAATGACTCAATAAGGTCAGGTGATAAACTCATGCTTGACTACAATTTGGAAAAACGCGGCGACGCATCGCTCTATGAGTATATTTACCAGCAAATTCGAGATGATATCGTTGCTGGACGCATTGCGGCGGGGGAGCATCTTCCGTCTAAGCGCGCCTTTGCCAATCATCTGGGAATCAGTGTCATTACCATCGAGAATGCATATAGCCAGTTACTTGCCGAGGGCTATATTTGCTCAATGCCGCGTCGTGGCTACTACGCTTGCGAGCTTCCGGATGCACCGGTTTTGGCTTCGGCTGCAGAGGGCATCGACCGGGATGCCGTCTCTGCGGGTTCCGGCGCGCATGATGTCAACGGACAGGTCGAGCGATTCGATACACTTTCTCCTTCTGCTTTGGAGGCGGCGCGGCTTTGGCAAAGCGCGCTGCGGGCGACGCTGGCATCCGAAGACGAGCGCGAAATCTTTTCGACCGCGCCGGCACAAGGCACCACTCGGCTACGACGCGCAATTGCCCACCATCTGCGCGGGACAAGGGGCATGAATGTCGACCCCAACAACGTTGTTATCGGAGCAGGCGCCCAGCTGCTCGATACCATGTTGGTTCAGTTGCTTGGCGCCGACAAGGTGTATGCCGTTGAGGACCCGGGCTATTTGCGCCTGACGCGCATCTATCAGGCTATGGGTTGCAAAGTTCGACATATCCCGTTGGATGATGAGGGCGTAGACTTGAGCGCTCTGCAGAAAACTGGGACCGATGTCCTTCACCTGATGCCGTCCCATCAGTATCCGACCGGCCTTGTGACGAGCATTGCGCGTCGCTATGCGCTGCTGAGCTGGGCCGCCGAGCGACCAGGTCGATATCTCATCGAAGATGACTTTGATTGCGAGTTTCGTCTGGCCGGCAAGCCGATTCCCGCGCTTGCTTCGATCGATGCCGCTCAATCGGTTATCTACACCAACACGTTTTCGAAGAGCCTTTCATCGGCGTTGCGTCTAGCGTACATGGTGTTGCCCGATGAGCTGATGGAGCGGTTTAGGTGCAACCTTGGTTTCTACGCCTCGTCGGTGAGCTCTGTCGACCAGGTCGCTTTGGCTCGTTTGCTGGAATCGGGTGATTACGAGCGACATGTGAACCGCGTGCGCGTTCGTGCTCGTGAGGCGCGTGATGGCCTGGTGGCGCTTGTACGGAATGCGTTTCCAGCAGGAGAGGTTTCGATCGAGCATGCAGACGCAGGTCTTTACTGCACCGTGGTTGCGGAGCGGGGAACGGGCGGAAGCTCTTTTGCGCAGGCCCTCACGCGCTCGAGCATCCCTTTTATCGATATCAGTAACTGTTATTGGTGTGCCGATGGCGCATCTGTCCCTGAAAACTCAACTCAAATTCTTGTCCAGTATGACGACCTGAGTCCGGAGGTGCTTAATACCCTGGAATCGCAGCTAATGGGGCACTCTGTAACCTAAGTGAGTAGACTTTTGGCACTTTGGCGACCAGACAGTTTTGTAACAAGCTATCTACCTGTGGTTTTGAGAAGTGGGATCATCGGTCTGCTCGGGATGTCCCAAAAAGTCTACTCACTTGCCGCGCAAAGCTACCGCATGAGAAAAAAATGGGGTTTTCAACAGGGCTTCGTCCAGTTCTCGGTAAGCTTTTGGCCAGTTGGGGAGGGCTGTTGAAAACCTTGCAGTTCGTTCGGAGCCATTTTTGGTGCGTTCGCCCCAATGAGAGACCGACTGGGTTGAAATTCGTGCTTTCCTGTGCCTATGAAGGATTTACTTTGTGACATATCGGCTTTTAGGTACTGGCGTTTGCCCCCTCAAGTCCGCGCTTTGTGTCCTCCGCTTCCGCGGCCGGATGAAGACCGGCAGCGATATGACCTCGTCCGCAACCCGACGGCTGCGGTCGCGCTCGGTTTTCCGTTGTATACATTGGTTCGGACGAGAAACAAACGGACTTGCCCTGCCAACATTAGGCAGCGGCTGTTTCTTGGTGAACTCCCCAGGGAATCCGTGCTGGAAACGGAGCATGGATTTTTGGTCACGTCTCCTCTACTGACGGCATTTATCATGTCTCGACATCTGACGGATCTCCAACTTCTTCTGGTATTGGCGGAGATGTGCGGCCTGTTTGCGGTATGTGCCCTGCCGGCGCCACTTGAGGTGGAGCTTTCGCATGCAATTGATTCGGGTGCGATTTCGACAACGTTGGGTTGGGTGCGCTGCCCGTCCGGGGGCGGCACCGCCTCAAATTTATGGCGTCGCGACGCTTTGGTTTTGGATGGGGACCTTGACCGTTTTTGTTCAGATGTTTGCGGGATGCGTTACGGCAATCGATTTATGGCGGTATCGCATCTCGTTCCATTGGGTGCCGCTTCGCCTTTTGAGGTCGAGGCGTATTTGTTGCTTGGACTGCCGCGAGCCCTGGGAGGTGAAGGGTTTTGCGGCATAGAGCTCAATGTCAAAGTGGTGCTAAGCACAAGTGCTCGAGCGATTGTAGGAAAGACCCGCGTATATATCGATCTACTTCTTTCCTCGCCGGACGGGAGGCGACAGGTGGCCATTGAATGTCAGGGAAAGGCCTCGCACGGGCGCGCGGGGGATGGCTTGCGTGACGCTGACCGCATGACGGCGCTTCAAGCCATGGGCTACGACGTGCTTCTCCTGACACACGGACAGATATCCGATGAGGATAGATTCCGTGCGATCGTTAAGGCCGTATGCAGGATGCTCGATGTTGAATATCGCTATAAAAGCTCGGATGAGCAAAGGGCTGAGGCATTACTCCGGTCTGAACTATTCGTTGACTGGACAAAATTGGGAGTAATCGACGGAAAGATGTCCATTGGACACAAAACAGCTCGATCGTGGACGGCGCGGATCTAAGTGAGTAGACTTTTGGCGTGATGGCGACCAGGCCGTTTTGCAACAAGTCATTTACCTGCGGCTTTATAGAGCAATATGGATGGTCTGCTCGGCAAGTTCCAAAAAGTCTACTCACTTAGTTTTTGACGAGAAGTCGATGCCGAAGGTGGCCCTATTTCAGGGCGTTAACGAGTTTATGAGACACGAAAAAAGGCCCGAACCATGCGGTCCGGGCCCTTTAAAGTTAGAGATTATCTCTCAGGCGGTTGGCTTAGCCAAAGTAGCGCTTGAGCAGGCCGGCGAAAGCCTTGCCGTGGCGGGCCTCGTCGCGAGCCATCTCGTGCACGGTATCGTGGATGGCATCGAGGCCAGCGGCCTTGGCACGCTTGGCAAGATCGGTCTTGCCGGCGGTGGCGCCGTTCTCGGCCTCAACGCGCATCTCGAGGTTCTTCTTGGTGGAGTCGGTCACGACCTCGCCCAGGAGCTCGGCGAACTTGGCGGCGTGCTCGGCCTCCTCGTGGGCAGCCTTCTCCCAGTATAGGCCGATCTCGGGATAGCCCTCGCGATGGGCGACGCGAGCCATGGCCAGGTACATACCGACCTCAGAGCACTCGCCCTCAAAGTTGGCGCGCAGGTCGGCAACAATGTCCTCGGAGACGCCCTCCATCTTGGCGACGCCCACGACGTGCTCGGCAGCCCACTCGAGCTTGCCCTCCTCCTGCTTCAGGAAACGAGAACCGGGAACGCCGCACTGGGGGCACTTAAAATCCTCGGGCAGCTGGTCGCCGTCGAACTCTTCCACATAACCGCAAACGGGGCAAACAAATTTCATGATTCGATCCTTTCGATGGATGGCGATGGGGCGCTTGTCCGATCCCGTAAGGGCCCTCTCCGGACGTGCGTCTTGACGAGTTCTATTATCCATAAATGCAACAAAATGTGAAGCCTATTAGGAATGATTTTTGATAAAACAATTTTGAGATATGAAGATGTTGATTGATTAACGATTGGCAGGCCGCCTGCGAGCTCCGATGAGTAGAATCGGTCGAGCAAATGTTGACCAATCAACAAATGAGGGAGTTTCCTTTATGCATCTAGCCCACTGCGCCTGGTGCCGAACGTATCAAACGGTTTTTCGCATCGCATCGCCGGTGCTGCCCTATACCGAGCCACGCATTCTGGAGCATGCTGAGAGAGCGCCTGCCAGGCCATTATCGGCTTTGGCGGTGGCTCGGCCATGGACTGTGCCAAGGGCGTGGGAGCACGAATCGCGCAGCCAAACAAGCCCATCAACAAGATGCGCGGCCTGCTGCGCGTCCACCGTCTCCTGCCGCTGCTTATTGCGGTTCCCACTACCGCCGGTACGGGAAGCGAAGTTACGCTCGCGGCGGTTATCACCGATGACGAGACGCACTACAAGTACCCCATTAACGACTTTGTGCTTATCCCGCGCTTTGCGGTGCACGACCCCGAGTTCACGCGCGGTCTGCCCGCCTCCATTACGGGGCAGACGGGCATGGGCGCCCTGACGCATGCCGTCGAGGCCTTTACCGATTGGGTCGATCGAATGAACGCCGCCTTGGACATTCCCAAATATGTGACGGGCATTCGCCGCTCCGACATTCCCGAGATGGCGGCGCATGCCGATGCCGAGGCCAATCCGCTGTACCCCGTTCCACTTTTGATGGACCGTTTGGAGCTGATGCGCATGTACGAGGTCGTCGCGGGTGGTATGTTTGAGGGCGAGAACTAGGAGGGTCCATGAACACCGAGGAAATTGCGCGCATTGTCGGAGACCAGCGCGTCTACTTTAAGACGCGCGCCACGTTTGATGTCGATGCTCGACGTCGTGCGCTCGTGAGTTTACGCGATGCGGTGCGGGCCCACGAGGCCGATATTGCCCATGCGCTCAAGACCGATTTGGGAAAGTCGCATGACGAGGCGTATATGTGCGAGATCGGCACGTCGCTTTCCGAGATTCGTCATCAGATCGCACATGTGGCTCGATGGAGTCGTCCGCGCCTGCGTCCGTGCGACCTTGCCAACGCCGTGAGTGTGTGCAAGACGCAAGCCGTGCCCTATGGCGTCACGCTCATCATGGCCCCGTGGAACTACCCGTTTTTGCTAACGCTCGAGCCGCTCGCCGGCGCCCTTGCCGCGGGCAATACTGTGGTCATCAAGCCGAGCGCCTATGCTCCGGCATCGAGTGCGGTGCTCAAGCAGATCTGCGAAGAAGCATTTGATCCGTGCCTGGTGACAGTTGTCGAGGGCGGGCGCGCCGAGAACGAAGCGCTGCTCGATGAGTGCTGGGACAAGATCTTCTTTACCGGTAGCGTTCCGGTCGGCAAGCTCGTCATGGAGCGCGCAAGTAAAAACCTTACGCCCGTGACGCTTGAGCTGGGTGGAAAGAGTCCCTGCATCGTGGATGCGACGGCAAACTTGAAGGTTGCGGCACGGCGTATCGCCTTTGGTAAATGGCTCAACGTGGGGCAGACCTGTGTGGCGCCCGACTACCTGCTGGTCGATACGCGTGTGCACGACGAGTTGCTGGGCCTCATCAAGGAAGAGGCGCGCCGTATGTTTGGCGAGCATCCGCTCGACAACGAGGATTACGGGCATATCGTCAATGCCAAGCATTTTGCGCGCGTGCATGGGCTGATCGATCCCGATAAGGTCGTGCTTGGAGGTGCTGCGCGCGAGGCTTCGCTCAAGATTGAGCCGACAATTTTGGACGGCGTGGCCCCCGATGACGCCGTGATGCAGGAGGAGATTTTCGGTCCCATCTTGCCGGTGCTGACGTTTGAGAGCCTAGACGAGGCCGAGACGTTTATTACGGATCGTCCGACGCCGCTGGCCCTGTATATCTTTAGCCAGGACCGTGAGGTTCAGCAGCGCTTTGTGCGTTACGTGCCCTTTGGTGGCGGTTGCGTCAACGACACGATCATGCACCTGGCTACGAGCCATATGGGCTTTGGCGGCATGGGAGCGAGCGGTATGGGGCAGTACCATGGACGCGAGAGCTTCGATACGTTTAGCCACAAGAAGAGCATCGTGAACAAGGCAACGTGGCTGGACGTGCCATTTCGCTATGCCCCTTACGCAAACTGGAAGCACAAATTCGTGCGCATGTTTGTGCATTAGAATCAGATGACATAGGGACAAACGGTCGAAAAGACGCAGACAGGATGAATTTGTGTCCGCACGGACCCGTAGACTTCTCGGCAAGGTTAAACGCCGGTTTATCCGGCCGTTAGGGGAGTTGCTATGTACGAGCCTTCACGTGTTCTTCTGTCGTTTCACATTGCAGGATTTCAGTATGCCGACGGCGCTTTGGTCCTGGGCGATCTTAAAGCGGGCGATAAGCTGACGCTGTGCGCCGAGCGTGATAATCCCCATGATCCCGAGGCGGTTGCGATCTACTACGGCAACACCAAGCTTGGCTATGTTCCGGGAAACGAGGTCGGTCCGCTGTCCTTGATGATGTATTACGGCCATGAGGACGTATTTGAGGCCCGCGTGCAGCAGGTTGCCCCCGAGCGTAGCCCGTGGCACCAGGTGCGCGTTGGCCTCTATGTGGTGGATGCCCGCTAATCGGTAAGGGAGGCTGCCATGTTTGATGACGATGACCTGTTCGATTTGACGGACGATTCGTTTGAGAGGGATATGCTACTCGACGACGATGAGCTGGAGCAGGATTGCAAAAAGCAAAAGGATAAGAACGCCCAGGGTAAAGGTACGAATAAATAGACAAGCGCCGTCGCGGACTGTTTGGCGGGCTCTTTGGGTAACTGCTGCATCGCTGCGTCTGTATACTTAGCACGAGTTGGACGCGTTGCGAAATGAGGACTGAGACGATGATGTGGTTTACCGCCGACCTGCACCTGGGCGACACGAATATCTTGCACGACATGGACCGACCGTTTGGCTCGGTTGAGGAGATGAACCGCAAGGTCATCGATGCCATCAATGAGTGCGTGGCTGCGGATGACCGCCTCTATATTCTGGGTGACTTTACCTATCGTCTGCCCCTAGCGGATGCCGTGCGCCTGCGCGAGCGCATCGAATGCCAGAACGTGACGCTCATCCGTGGTAACCATGACGGCGACTGGGAAGATCCCGACGTGCCGCAGATTTGGGAAGACGTGCGTGATTACCTGGAGATTGCCCCCGGCTATGCCAAGGGTCATCGTCTGGTTATGAGCCACTACCCCATGCTCAGCTGGAATGGCAAGGCACGTGGCGCCATCATGCTGCACGGGCATATCCACAGCAGGGGAGACCGCACCAATACGCGCAACCGCGATCGCGAACGTCCTATCTTTCGCTACGATGTCGGCCTCGATGCCAACGAGTACAAGCCCGTAAGCCGTGACCAAATCCTAGGCTTCTTTGGATTGTAATTCTCGAACCGTCACACAAAACGCCACAAAGGGGACGGGCACCTTTGTGGCGGTTCTGGCGCCGTTGCCATTATGGCGGCGGCGCCTTTTTTGTCCGCGCAGCGCGGTAGAGTGTAGGCGGTTGAAATTTGCGTCCAGCGAGGAGCTGCTATGAACGAGATCAAGTGCCCGCATTGTGGCGAAGTTTTTAAGGTCGACGCGTCCGGCTATGCGGATATCGTCAAGCAAGTGCGCGATGCCGAGTTTTCGCGCGACCTGGATGAGCGTGTGAAGGCGGTCCAGCGCGAGGGCGAGCAAGCGCTGGAGCTTGAGCGCTCGCGTTCGATGGCTGCCTTGCAAAAGGCAGAGTCCCAGCGCAACGCTCAGCTTACCGAGCAGAAGAACGCTGCAGCTCAACAGCTGGCACAAGAGGTTGCCAAGCGCGATGCTGAGCTCGCCGAGCTGCGTGCCAAGCTCGAGGGCGCTGCCGCAGAGCGCGAGAGTGCAAGCCAGCGCGCGGCGGTAGAGGCACGATCCAACGCTCAAAAGGAGAATGCTGAACTCCAGCGCGAGATCGACAATTTGCGTGCGCAGCTGGAGCGCAAAGATGACGAAGCCAAGCTCGTCGAGTCGGCGGCGCGCAATGCCGCTCAAAACGATTTAGCTGCACGTGATGCTCAGATTGCCGAGCTGCAGGCCAGGCTTGCCGCGGCGGACAAGGCCCAGGAGATGGCGCTTGCCGCTGCCGCGGCAGAGTCGCAGCGTGAGCTCGATGCCGCTCGCAGCGAGGCCGAGCGCGCGCTTGCTGACTATCGCGCGAAGGTACAAGAGAAGTTTTCCGCCGCAAAGGCTCAGTCTGAGCGCGAGGCCGAGGGCCTTCGTGCACAGCTTCGTGAGCAAGAACTTTCTGCAAAAATGGAGCTGTCGAAGGCGGTCGCCGCGGCGGAGCGAGAGCGCGATGAGGCGCGTGCCAAACTGACGAGCGAGCTGGCGGTGCGCGATTCTCGCGAGGAACAGGCCAAGGCGGCACACGAGCTCGAGCTTGCGCAGGCCAAGCGCGCGAGCGATGACCTGATTCGCTACAAGGATGAAGAGATCGAGCGCCTTAAGGACATGAAGGTCCGTCTGTCCACCAAGATGGTGGGCGAGTCGCTCGAGCAGCACTGCGAGACCGAGTTTAACCGTCTGCGCATGACGGCATTTCCCAACGCGTACTTCGAGAAGGATAACGATGCGTCCGAGGGTACCAAGGGCGACTTTATCTTCCGCGAGTGCGACGCGAGCGGCAACGAGGTCATTTCGATAATGTTCGAGATGAAAAACGAGAACGACGAGACCGCGACCAAGCATAAAAACGAGGACTTCTTTAAGAAACTCGATCACGATCGTCGCCAGAAAGGCTGTGAGTACGCGGTGCTCTGCACGCTGCTCGAGCCCGAGAGCGAGCTCTATAACGTAGGGATAGTCGACGTGAGCTATCGCTACGAGAAGATGTACGTGATTCGCCCGCAGTTTTTCATTCCCATGATCACGCTCCTTCGCAACGCCGCCATGGGCTCACTGCGCTATAAGCAGGAGCTAGCGGAGTACAAACAGCAGAATATCGACGTCACGAACTTCGAAGCCAAGATGGAGAAGTTCAAGAATGATTTCGGTCGCAACTACGAGATCGCGAGCCGCAAGTTCCAAACGGCAATCGATGAGATCGACAAGACGATTAGCCATCTGCAGAAAACCAAGGAGGCATTGCTGTCCTCCGAGAACAATCTGCGCCTAGCCAACAAGAAGGCCGACGATCTTACCATTCGCAAGCTCACGTGGGGCAACAAGACCATGAAGGCGGCGTTTGACGAGGCGCGCGGGGCTGCGCCAGAGACAAACGATGAGCCAGCCGAGGCGGATTCGTATGAGGTCGAGGATACCGAGTAAGGCATAGCGTATAGTGCAAAAACGGGGCCGCTGGCGATATTGCCAATGGCCCCGCTTCGTTTCGTTCCAATATGTTCGACTAGTTCTCGAGCAGGTCTTCGATAAAGCCGACGCGGTAGTTTTTGAAGATGACTTCACCGCCGTCTTGCGTGGCGTCCAGATCGACATCGCCCATGATGCCAAAGTCGTGGTCGCCGTCCTCGTCGGCAAAGATCTGGTGCACGTGCCATACGTGCGCGGTCTTCTCGTCGGACTCATCGATGGAAAACATCGCGGCGCTGCGGGCATCTCCGTCGGTGAGGATTTCCTCGTGCAGCTCATGGTAGGCATCGAGGGCCTTTTGCCAGCGGATCTCGCTCATGCCCCAGTCGTTGTCGAGCTCGCCCAGGTCGCGAACGTGCTCACGGGCGGCAAGGGTCACGCGGCGGAAGAGCGCATTGCGCACCAGCAGCGTGCAGCCGCGGCGGTCCGCCACGACCTCGTCGATGCCCTGTGGCGGCGCGGCATTGAGGGCTGCCGGGTTGCCGGCGTTCTCCCACTCGTCCACCAGGCTCGAGTCCACCGAGCGCACCACAAAGCCCAGCCACGAGATAATGTCGCGCAGGCGCTCGTCGCGCTTCTCGATGGGTACGGTGCGGTCGAGCGAACGGTAGGCCTCTGCCAGGTAGCGAAGCAAAATGCCCTCGGAGCGGGCGATGCCGAGCTTTTGAATGTAACCCTTAAAATCGCTCGCGCTTTCCAGCATATCGCGCAGGACACTCTTGGGAGAGAGCTGGTAGTCGTTTGCCCAGGGCACTTCCTGGCAGTACTTGTCAAAAGCGGCGTCGAGCAAATCCTCGAGCGGCTTTTCGTACGTGACGTCTTGAATTCGCTCCAAGCGTTCCTCATACTCGATGCCGTCGGCCTTCATTTCGGCCATAGCGCGATCGCGTGCGGCGCGCTCCTGTGCACGCAATACCTGCTTGGGGTCCTCGAGCGTGGCCTCGACCATCGAGATGAGGTCCATGGTATAGGTCTCACTTTCGGGGTCGAGCAGCTCCAGCGCGGCAAGCAAAAACGGCGAGAGCGGCTGGTCGAGCGCAAAGTCCTCGGGCAGGTCGACCGTCAGCGCGTAGTCGATGTCCGGCGCGGCGTCAGCCGGAGCGTCGGGTGCGGGCGGCACCTCGGTGCGCACGACGACGCCGGAGTCGATGAGCGTGGCGAAGATCTCGTCGGCGCGAACCTCAAGCTTGGCCTTCTCTTCGGGGGTCTGCAGGCTTGTCTCGATGAGGTCATGTACGCGGGCTCGGGCATTGCCGCCCTGCTCGACCACACTAATCACCATAGAGTGCGTGATGCGCAGGCGTGGCTTGAGCGTTTCGGGTTGCGTCTCGATCAGGCGCTCAAAAGTTTGCTTGTTCCAGGAGACAAAGCCCTCGGGGGCCTTTTTCTTTTTAATCTTACGGAGTTTTTTGGGGTCGTCGCCCGCCTTGGCCATAAGCTTGGCATTCTCGATCTCGTGCTCAGGTGCCTCGGCGATTACCATGCCCTCGGTATCGAAGCCCGAGCGACCGGCGCGACCGGCAATTTGATGGAACTCGCGGGCGCGCAGGCGACGCATTTTGTAACCATCGAACTTGGTGAGCGCAGTGAGGACCACGGTGTGGATGGGTACGTTGATGCCGACGCCGAGCGTATCGGTACCGCAAATGACGGGCAGTAGGCCCTGCTGCGCCAGGCGCTCGACCAGCAGGCGATAGCGCGGCAACATGCCAGCATGGTGCACGCCGACGCCGCATCCAAGCAGGCGCTTGAGAATCTTGCCAAAGGCCGTGGAGAAGCTCGTTCCCTTTGCCGCTTCTTTGATGGCTTCGCGCTGCTCCTTGCTGGCGATGCCAAAATTGGCGAGCGACTGTGCCGTCGCAAGGGCGGCATCCTGGCTAAAGTGCACGATATAGAGCGGGGCCTCGCCGCGGCGCATCGCGAGCTCGACCGTGCCCTCGAGGGAGGTCGTCACATAGTCGTAGCTCAGCGGAACAGGACGCGGGGCATCGACAACCAAGTCGCAAGCAGCGCCGGTGTGTTCCTCGAGCGAGGCGGCGATGGCGGAGACATCGCCGAGCGTGGCGCTCATGAGCATAAACTGCGTGTGGGGCAGGGTGAGCAGCGGTACCTGCCAGGCCCAACCGCGGTCGGGGTCGGCAAAGTAGTGGAACTCGTCCATGGCCACGCAGCCCACGTCGGCGCCCTCGCCCTCGCGCAGCGCATCGTTGGCAAGGATTTCGGCCGTGCAGCAGATGACGGGCGCCTTGGTATTGATATGCGTATCGCCGGTGATCATGCCGACGTTATCGCGGCCGAGTACCTGTACCAGGTCGAAGAACTTTTCGCTGACCAGGGCTTTGATGGGGGCCGTGTAATAGCAGCGCTTGCCCTGAGCCATGCCCATAAAGAGCATGCCCAGCGCGACGAGCGATTTACCCGATCCGGTCGGTGTGCCTAAAATGACGTGATCGCCGGCGGCCAGGTCCATGAGGGCCTCTTCTTGGTGATCCCACAGCTCAATGCCACGGTCGCTCGTCCATTCAAAGAAGCGTTCGTAGGCCTGATCGGGCGTGAGCCATGGTTCGGGCTCGCTGCCGTCCTCGGGCTCCCACCAGGTGGGAGAGAGCGCGCCGAGCGAGCCAAACTCGGCTTCGGTTCCCGTGCCGCCCGAGAACGAGCTGGCGGCGCCGGCACCGGAGACGGTGCTGGCGGCGGTATCTGTCGTGGTCTGTGCCATGTGTTTGCTTTCTCTCGCGATTGTCCGCCAACTATTATGGCGTAGCGTCGCATCGATGCGTTCGCAGGCAAGAAAATGCAGGAAATGGGCGTTCTGCCCAGCTGTTTGGTGCAGTTGCCAGCTAAGTGAGTAGACTTTTTGCAATATCGCGAGCACATGGCTTTTGCGCAAAGGTTCTACCTGCGGTTTTAGTATTGGTTATGCGGGTTGTGCTTGGCTATTGCAAAAAAGTCTACTCACTTAGATTTGAGGGTCGTTTGCTGGCGCCTATTTGCGCTTGTTTGCCGAAGCCGCGACCATCAGAGGCCCCTGGGACTCCTGCGGTAAGCGCTTCTTGCCCTTGCGGGCGCGGTTTTTAAAGTTCTCGACGGCCTCTTCCATGCCGAAGGGCACGTAGGTGAGCTCATCGAGATTGTCGGGCAGGTAGCACGCAAGGCTTTGCTCCTGCGCGCGGCCCGCCGTGAGCTGTTCATTGCTGGGCAGCGCGTCGGGAGTGGCGCAAATGCCATAGACGGCGGCACCCATCTCGCGCGTGCGGCGCTCGTATTCGGTCTCGGGATGCTCGGGATGGTCGCGGCGAACGTCGTCACTTACCCATAGTGTGTCGTAGCCGGCCGCGGCAAACTGCCCCAGGGCGTAGTCGCGCAATGGCTTGCTGTCGGTGCGCAGCGTGACGGTGGCGCCGGCTGAAAAAAGCGGGCGGTAGAGCATCAGATGGTCGACATGGACGAGTCGTTTTTTGGCGTACTTGGCCTTAGGCTGCGGCGTGGGAAAGTTGATGGTGATGGCATCGAGCTCGCCTGTGGCAAACAGCTGCGGCAACGATGCGGCGCCTCGGGGCAGGACGAGTGCGTTGGTCAGTTCCTGCTCGCAGATTTTCTGTGCGGCATAGGCGATGCAGATGGGCTCCTGGTCCATGCCGATAAAGAGCGTGTTTGGCTCGTGGGCCGCGCGCTCTACAAGGTACGTTCCCTTGCCGCAGCCAAGATCCAGGTGAAGGTGTTCGAAAGACTTGCTGCCTGCGGGCGCACAGGCCTCGCGCCAATCTCCGGCATAGATTTCAGGGTTCGTCTCAATCGCATCGGCGTAGCGCTCCAGGCGCTCTTCGAGCACAAAGTTCTTAGGCGTGCGAACGTGGACGGCTCCCATGAGGCTCCTTGGTCATAAGTATGGAACGCATAGCTGCGCGTTCCGTCAATGGGTTGAAAAAGGGTAGGCATAGCTTGCCCGAAAGATGCGGTGCGGCTCGTCGGCGGCTCGTCGGTGCCTACAGGCGCTTGAGAATCACGTAGCGGTTGAGCTCGCCACTGCGACCGTCGGCATGGAAGCGCTCAAGCTCGCGTACGGGGACCTCGCCGCTCTTGTAGAACGTGCGCACGCCGCGCACCAAGTCGGTGATCTGCTGATCGTCAAAGTGGTGGCAATAGCGGTAGGCATGGCGGTCGTTTTGCCAGCCAATGAGGTGGTCGCCGGCTTCAAACTGCGCTGAATCGTAACCCTCAAACGGCGGGGTGAGCTCGGCGCGGGCTTCGGCTCGAACGGCCTTGCGCGCCATGCGCTCGTCGTTCATAAACTCCCAAAAGCTAATGGCGATGATGCCGCCCGGGCGCGTCTGCCGCACCAGGGCGTCGAGCACGCGTACGCGGTACTCGCACGACGGCACGTGGTGCATAAAGCCAAAACAGACCGAGATATCGGCGAGCGGGGCGTCGAAAAGCGCGTCGGGCGCCTCGGCGGGGTTGAGCTTCATGAGGGCGTCGAGCACGTCGAGTTCCTGGAAGTGCAGGTTGGGAATGCGCAGGGCGTGACCGCGTGCATCGATGGCCAGGTCTTGGCACGAGTCGACGCCATAGAACTCAAACGGGCAGCTGGCATCTGCCGAGGAGTTTGCGCCGTCGACGCCCTTGGCGGCAAGTGCGCCGCCGGCGGCAAAGTTCTCGAATCGCATATTGCCGCAGGCGAGATCGAAGACGCGGACGGGATGCTCGATTGTGGCGACGTCGAGTTGCTCGAGCGCGATATCCATGGTGCGTACCCAGCCGGGCCACGGGGCCTGACGCGTATCGGAAAAGGAGGCGGAGTGCTCGCGATAGAACGTGTTGTTGAGCTGGATGAGCGATGAGGCGAAATCGCGGTTCACGGCGCGGAACTCCCTCCGTTGGCGGTGCGGAATTAACAGTACGACCATACTACCGTTAACGCCGCAACGGGGACAACCAAGCTAGGTGCCATTGCTTTGTTTGGACACATTTCCGCAGCTCATATGCACCCGCAACCGCCGGTTGTCAAAAATCTCACTAGAATAGGTGGCATGCTTTTGGCGGTGGCGGATAGATTTTTAACTATGCAAGGCGCCTTAAGAACAAAAACGGTCCGGCGGCACGGCTGGCATCACATAGGAGGAACCATGAATGTAGAAACTGCGCAGCGGCTCGCCGACCTTCGCCGCAGCAAAGGCTTAGTCAAGAAGGGCTGGCACGAAAGCTGGGACTGTCGCGCCAAGCGGTCAGTAAATGGGAGCGCGCGGAGAGCTCGCCCGATACCGAGAACCTGATCTCGCTCGCCAAACTCTATGGCGTGAGCCTGGACGAGCTCCTCAATCCGAGCGACGAGATCGAGGACGATATCGAGTTTGAGAACGAGGACCGCGCCCGTCAGCGCGAGGCCGAGGCCGCGGAGCGCGCCCGCACCCATGAGGCGGCGGCACGTGCCACCGAGGCGGCAACACAGGCGAGTGATGCTGCGGCCAAGGCGGCGCAAGCGGCAAGCTGGAGTGCGCAGGCCGCCAATGCCGCTACGGCGCAGGCGACGAGTGGCGGCGCAGTTGGCTCGACTCCGGTGAAGGGCCCGTTCCAGTCGTTCCCGTATTGGGCCGTGTGCTGGCTGCTGTTCTTTTTGCTGATGTTCCCGTTTGGTACCGGCCCCTTTGCTGCGCTCATCTTCTTTACGATCCCTATCTATCACTGGGTGGCGCGTGCGCTCGATGGCGATTGGGCACGCGGGGATATTCAGGTTGGTCCGGCACCGGTGACAGCTAGGGCTCAGAATGTTTCCGCTGCGGTTGATGCTGACGTGGCTACCGCGACCACCGCTGAGCCGATTGCCAAAGAGGGTGATGAATGATGAAGCTTTCGCATGAATCCAAGGTACGCTTGGGCGTTGGCATCGGAGCGTTTGTGCTCATCATTGGGCTTGTCTTTGGCATTTCGCGGCTATTGGCTCATTCCGATATGGTGCGTAC
Source organism: Collinsella sp. Sow4_D11 (assembly GCF_052116465.1). Classification (NCBI taxonomy): domain Bacteria; kingdom Bacillati; phylum Actinomycetota; class Coriobacteriia; order Coriobacteriales; family Coriobacteriaceae; genus Collinsella; species Collinsella sp. Sow4_D11. Next base: position 17,137 of record NZ_JBQKLA010000011.1, read on the forward strand.
GGCCGGTATTCTATCTGGCCATTTGTCTGATTTTGACGATATGTTTGACGAGGACGATTCCTTGAATAGCGGTAACTATTCCGCTCGGCCTCAGCAACTTTCGAGTGTGACTTTTGATGCCGATGAGTTCCGCTACCTCGATTTCGATATCAATGCGGCTTCGGTGGACGTCAAGGTTGTTGATGGCAACAAGGCTCGCGTTATCGAGCGGGGGCGCGTTGCCAAGGGTATGGATGCCTCCAAGGCCGCGACGCAAAACATCGCATCCGTCGAGGACTCGACGCTCAAGGTTTCCCAGTTTGGAAGTGATGACGGTAAGGCAATCGATCGCTCAGTTACGGTTGAGCTGCCACGCCGTGTTGCCGAACATTTGAAGGGAGTCAACGTGCACGTGGGCTCGGGTGATCTGCAGATTGCCGGTGTCATCTGTGATGGTTTCGACCTTTTCCTGGGTTCGGGAGATGTAGAGTTTACGGGCAGCGTGACTGATGCGCTCAGCGCTGAGGTCGGTTTGGGCGATGTGACGTTCGAGCTCTACCAGGCCCCCGCGAAGTCGATGGACGTGAGTGTGGGCACGGGCGATGTGGAGATGACGGTTCCGAACTCTACGGGCTTTAAGGCGAGCCTCACCTTGGGCTGTGGCGACTTCGAGAGCGATTTCCTTCCGGATAGCTATGACGGTGAGATGGTTTCGAATCTTGAGTTCGATAACGGTGACAAGTCCGCCACATATCGCTTTGAGGTCGGTTTGGGCGACATGTCGTTTGATTCGGAGTGATGGCTGCGGGCTGGTCCGCAAGCATAGATGCTTAGACGCGCTGTTTGATGGAGGCGCCGGGGCCGTGACGGGCTCCGGCGCCTTTGCCTTTACAATGGGGGCATGGAACAGATTATCTTGAACATACTTAAAGCCCTGCGTTGCGGCGAGACCGTAGACGACAAGGCGCTCGTCAAACTGATACATGCCGAGGCGCGCCGTGAGGGTGCCGACAAGCGCGATCTGGCCAAGCGCCGTCTGCTGCCGTTCTACCAGCGGGTTAAACGTGAGGATCCGGCTCGTTGGACTGCGTGGAATGTCGATTCCGATCTGGAACGTCAACTGCTGCAGGTGCTACGCATGAAGCCGCGCCGCACGGCTTCGGGCGTAGCGACCATTACCGTCATCACCAAGCCGTGGCCGTGCTCGGGCGATTGCCTGTTTTGCCCCAACGACCTGCGTATGCCCAAAAGCTATTTGCATGCCGAGCCCGCGTGCGCCCGTGCGGAGCAAAATTGCTTCGATCCGTATCTGCAGGTGAGCGCTCGTCTGACCGCGCTTTCGCAGATGGGGCATGCGACCGATAAGATTGAGCTCATTGTGCTCGGTGGCACCTGGAGCGACTATCCGGAAGGGTATCAGACATGGTTTATGTTGGAGCTTTTCCGTGCGCTCAATGACGATGCCGTCGCCGGCGTGGCGGCCAACCCCATGTTGGCGCGTCCGGGCATCAGCCGTGCCGAGGCGGGGCGTCTGCTCGACGATGCACCCGCCGATGCCCTGCCGCCGGTGGTAGCGGAGCGCCGCGAGCGCTATCGGGCTGCCGGCATTGCGACAGACGAGGCCGAGCTCGCTGCCGGCGTTGCCGACGAGCAGGAGCGTGTGGATGCTGCCGTGGGCGGCTATAACCGTGCGGTGCGTCGTCTGTACGGCCCCGGTACGCCGTGGGGCGAGGTCACCGAGTGGCAGACGGCAACGATGGAGGAGCTCGAGCGTCAGCAGCGCATCAACGAGACGGCGAAGCATCGCGTGGTGGGACTCGTTATCGAGACGCGCCCCGATGCCGTAACGCCGCAGGCGCTTACGCTCATCCGCCGCTTGGGCTGCACCAAGATCCAGATGGGCATCCAGAGCCTCGACCAGTACCTGCTCGATATCAACGAGCGTCGCATTTCGGTGGGGCAAATCGAGCGGGCGTTTTCGCTTGCGCGCCTGTTTGGCTTTAAGATCCACGCGCATTTTATGCTCAACTTGCTGGGTGCCACACCCGAGGGGGACAAGCGCGACTACGAGCGCTTTATGACCGAGGGGGCCTTTATGCCCGACGAGGTCAAGGTCTACCCGTGCGCGCTCATCGAGGGCTCGCGTCTGGTGGGCTGTTACGAGCGCGGCGAGTGGCGCCCCTATACCGAGGAGGAGCTACTCGACGTGCTAGCCGATGACATCGTGGTGACGCCGCCGTTCTGCCGTATCAGCCGCATGATCCGCGATTTTAGCTCCGATGACATTATGGTGGGCAACAAGAAGCCCAACCTGCGTCAGCTCGTCGAGAACCGCCTGGCTGCTCGGGGTGACGGTGCGACGGTGCGTGAGATTCGCTATCGCGAGATCAGCACGGCGGGTGCCGACTTGGATGAGCTGACCCTTGACGAGGATGTGGCGTACGAGACGCCGGTGACGCACGAGCGTTTTTTGCAGTGGGTGACGCCGCAGGGCAAGATTGCGGGCTTTTTGCGCCTGTCGCTGCCCGACCATTCGTTTGTTGCCGCGCATGCGGACGAGTTGCCGACGACGCCGGACGAGGCGATGATTCGCGAGGTGCACGTGTACGGCATGGCGGCGCGCGTGGGCGACCAGGGCCAGGCGGCGCAGCATCACGGGTTAGGGCGTTTGCTCGTAGAGCGTGCGTGCGAGATTGCCCGGGATGCGGGGTATGCACGCATCAACGTGATCAGCTCGATTGGCACACGCGAGTACTATCGCCATCTTGGATTTTATGACCATGGCCTTTATCTGCAAAAGGAGCTCTAGATGAACAAACCGAGTGTTTCTGCCGGCGTTGTTGCCGGCGTTGCTCTGGGAGCCGCGGCGCTTGGTGCGGCTGCCGTCGCTGTTCGTGCTGCCTGCCTGCAGGTTGCGCGAACCCGCAATGGGTTGGCGCGTGTGAAACGCGTGCACGATGAGGACGGCGATGAAGTCCGCGTATTGGTGCAGGGCGGTGTCTACCAAAGCGCGAGTTACGTCGGCGAGCGCTGGGCGGAGCCCGTCTTTGCGTATTATCGCGCGTTTGACGACGTGTTTGAGGCCGAGGATGCGATGCGTGACGTTTATGGTCACGGTATCAGCCGTATGCTTATGCTAGGTGGCGGCGGGTTTGCCTATCCCAAATTTGCGCTGATGTCGCACGAGGGCCTGCGCATGGACGTTATCGAGTATGACGGAGAGATTACGCGCCTGGCGCGCCGCTGGTTCTACCTAGACGAGCTAGAGCGCGCGGCGGGCGATCGCCTGCGGGTGATAACCGCTGAGGCTCGCTCGTATCTGGGTGTGACGAGCGTGGGCCATCGTCGCTACGACGTGGTCGTGAGCGATTGCTTTGGCGGTGCCGAGCCCGTACGCGAGCTGGCGACGGTTGAGGCGTTGCGTTTAGTGCGGGGCAGCCTGAACCCCGGGGGTATCTACGTTGCCAATATCGTGAGCGCAAACGAGGGGAGCGATGTAACGTTCCTGCGCGACTGCGCTGCCACGGCGCTCGAGATATTCGCCCACGCCTGGGTGGTCCCCTGTGGCGATACAGAGTTCGGCGGCGAGGAAAACTACCTGCTCATCGCCAGCGACGGGAACCATGCCTTTGCCGAAGCCGTGCCCTTTGACGCCGACTTCCTCGGCGCCGTCCTTCACGACTAGCGCGTCTTTCTGCGACCAGTCTTTCTGGGACGGGGCTTTTTAGCTGCTTTCGGATGCCGGCTCGCTCCACATCGGGAGCAGTCAATTTGGGACGGGGCTATTTTAGCTATCCCTGCCACTAATCGGCCAAACCTTTCGCTTTACCTGCAAGGGCAGCTAAAATAGCCCCGTCCCAAATTGACTGCTCATATAGTCAGCCCCGTTTTATGCGTGGTCGCGCCAGCTGCGGACACGCTGCTTCATGCCGTCTATGTCGAGCACGCCTTCGGCAAAGCCCTTACGCACGAGCTCTTCGGGAACGAACTCATCGTAACGATCAAAGTAAGGCACCTCGCCGGGATAGACGAGCTCGATGGGATCGAAGTCCTTTTCGGCCTCGGCGGCGAGCACCTCAAAGAACGTCTCTTCGTCGGCCTTCATCTTAAACTGCATAAAGTACGGGCGCGAAGGGTCGAGTCCGCGAAGGCCCAGCTCCGCGGCACATTTAATCTTGAGCATGCGCTCGAGCGCCAAAAAGGCATAGCTGCCCAGCCAGGGGAAGAGTACCCAGGTGTCGCCGCCCAGGTTGATAAGCGGTTTAGTTCCCGCGCCCGAAATCTCGGCGGTATGACGAGCCTGTGCAAGGCGTGCCCGTGCGTTACCCATAAGGTACGGATACGCCGCGTGCTCGTTGAGCGCTTGGCGCATGCGCTCGAGTACATGCGTGTTGATGTCGCCGGGGCAATCGCCAAAGTAAGCCGGCACACGGCCCTTGACCTGCGTGGCAAAGACGGTGTGGCGCTTCCAGTCCACTTCCTCGACAATCCAGCAGTGCCCGGCGATGGCGATGCGCTCACCGGGCGGTGGGGGATTGACGATCGTGCCCAGCTCGGCCGACTCGCTGCGAACGGTGAACTCCTCGTTTTCCTGGAACACGGCGTAGAACTTAAAATTGTTAATGATGCGCTCGCCCGCGAGGCCCACGATGAGTCCGCCGCCCTCGGTGACCTGGATATGGTCGATCTTAATGAGGTGACGCAGCAGCACGCGATAGTCATCGGCTGAGACGCGGTGGAAATAACTGAGCGTGAGCACGCGCTGGGCAAGTTCTGCCGGTGTGAGCTCTCCGGTGCTGGCAAGCGTCGACATAGTCTGGTGATAGAGCAGACTGTAGGGGAGTCGATCGAGCTCGGGCGGCTCGACCCACTTTTCCTCGCGATAGAGTTGTACGAGTGCGATGCCCTGCAGGAGCTTCCACGGAATGGTTTCGGGCATCATCGTACGCGGCTCGGGCTCTTCCTCGCGCATGACAAACCACATCTCGGGCGGAAGGTCGCGGCGTCCCGTGCGGCCCATTCGCTGCAAAAAGGAACTGACGGTAAATGGCGCATCGATCTGAAACGCACGCTCCAGACGGCCGATATCGATGCCAAGCTCAAGCGTAGAGGTGGTGACGGTCGTCTGTGCCTGCTCCTCATCGCGCATGAGCTCTTCTGCCGTCTCGCGCAACGATGCCGAAAGATTGCCGTGATGGATGAGGAAACGGTCAGGCTCGTGTCGGCTCTCGCAGTAGCTGCGCAGCATGGAACATACGGCCTCTGCCTCCTCGCGCGAGTTGGCAAAGACCAGACACTTGCGCCCGCGGGTGTGTTCGAAGATATAGCCCATGCCGGGATCGGCGTTGTCGGGTGCGGTGTCGGTGGGGTTGAGGAGCGCTTGCTCGGCGGCCCGGGGGATGTCGACTTCGCCCTCGGGGGCCGAAGAAGCTTGGCGGTCCTTGGGAGCGGCCTTGCCCCGTGCTCGCTCACGACGTTGACGGCGCTCCTCCTGTGTGGGCTGTCCGCTGTGGCTCGTGCCTTGGGTGTCGGCCGGCAGCGCCGTGGGTGCCGCTGCCTCAATTCGCTCGGAGGCAAGCACTTCGGCCTCTTGAGGACCCATGCTCTCGAATCCCCGCTGCTGTGCCTGGGGACCCGAGTTGTAGAAGTGCTCCATGGAGATGCGCCATACGCGGCGCGGTTCCTCAAAACGAGGGATAACGCAGTCACGTCCCGTTCCCTGTGAGAGAAAAGCGCCCGTGCGCTCGGGGTCGCCGATGGTGGCCGAAAGGCCAATGCGTCGAGGCTGCACGCCGGCCATGCGCGAGAGTCGCTCGATAAGGCAGAGCGTCTGCCCGCCACGGTCGCCGCGCATGAGCGAGTGGACCTCGTCGATGACCACATAGCGCAGGTCGCAAAACATGCGCGGGATCGCCATGTGCTTATGGATCAGGAGCGCCTCGAGTGACTCGGGCGTAATCTGCAAGATGCCGCTCGGCTTTTTGATGAGCTTAGCCTTGTGCGACTGCGAGACATCGCCATGCCAGTGCCAGACAGGGATATCGGCCTCTTCGCAGAGGTCGTTAAGGCGGACGAACTGATTATTGATGAGCGCCTTGAGGGGGCCGATGTAGAGGGCGCCCACGCTCGCGGGCGGCTTCTCCCAAAACTCGGTCAGGATGGGAAAGAAGGCCGCCTCGGTTTTGCCGGAAGCCGTGGATGCCGTCAGGAGCACATTGTCTTGTGTGTTAAAGATGGCATCTGCCGCCGCAACCTGAATGGAGCGCAGACTCTCCCAATCGTGGGAGTAGATGAAGTCTTGGATAAACGGGGCGTAGCGGTCAAAGGCGTTCACGGGGCCTCCTTTCAAAAGCGAATCTCTCAACGCGGCGGGCAGTGGCTTGCTGCATGACTGCTTCAATGTTTGCCCAGATAAAACCTGCCAAAATAAACCTGTCCCTTTTTGGCAGGTTAGATGGCGAATTCGGCGAAGTTGCGGTCGGCGCCTGCGGTGCCGGTGTCGTCTGTTGCGGCTGCTGGCGCGTCACCGCCGACGCTTTGCAGCAGCTCGGCCACGTTGGCGTTGGGGTTTTGGCATAGGATGTCGAGCAGCTCGATAAAGTCACGAATGACTTCGCGCGGCGTCAGATGCGTGTCGGCTCCCACGCGACCGAACTCAATCTTGAGGAAGTCCACCAGGTCGTTCTCGGTAAGCGTGGGCGTCCAGCCAAAGTAGCCGGCGTGAATTTGCATGAGTTTTTCGATCAGCACCAGCAACTCTTCGTAGGTGAGTGGCTGCAGACGGATGATGGGCGCGAGCATGTCTTTAAGGTCCTCGCGTGCAAAGCGGCCCTGAGCGAGTCGGCTGCGCAGGGCCTCGTAGGAGAACACGCCGCGGCGGCGGTCTTCGATGGAGGTTGGCGTGCCGCCCATGATCATGCCCAGGTACTGCGCCTTGCCCTGGAGCGTGTCGTTGTACATGGTCAGGATCTTCTCGTAGTTGTATTGGCGCGTGATCGCGTTGGGAATCTTATACAGATTCACGAGTTCGTCGATGAGCACCAGCATGCCCTTGTAGCCGCTGCAGACCAAAAAGCGCGCAATGAGCTTAACGTAGTCGTACCAGTCGTCATCGCTGATGATGGTTGAGGAACCCAGTTCGGCGCGAGCCTCGCTCTTGGTGCGGTATTCGCCGCGGATCCATTTGGTTATGCGGCTCATGGCCTCTTCATCGCCCTCGGATACGGCCGTGCGGTAGCGGCGGAGCATGCGGGCGAAGTCGAAGCCGTGGACCATCTCCTCGAGCGGGGCCAGTTGGGCATTGACGACCGACTCGTCGACGTCGGCACACGAGGCGACCCAGCGATCCAGAATAAGGTTGAGCGCACCGCCCTCGGGGCGCGTCTTGGTCGATATGTTGCGGATGAGCTCACGGTAGGTGGCAAGGCCCTGCCCCTGACCGCCCTGCAGGCGGCGCTCGGGCGACAGGTCGGCATCGGCGACGACGAACCCCTCGCCCATGGCGTGCGTGCGGATGGTCTGGAGCAAAAAGCTCTTGCCTGCGCCGTAGCGACCGACCAGAAACCGGAAGCTCGCGCCACCGTCGGCGATGAGACTCAAATCGGTGAGCAGGGCGCGGATCTCGACCTCGCGCCCTACGGTGATATAGGGAAGGCCGATGCGCGGGACCACACCGCCCTTGAGTGAGTTGAGAATGACGGCAGCGACGCGCTTGGGCACGCGGGGTGCTGCGGATGCGGTATCACTCATGGTCTAGGTATCCTCTCACGTCTGCTTCGTAATCCTCGATAATTTGCGGTCCTGCCGCGCCGAACTCGATAACGGTGTCTCCCACCAGGTCAAAGAGCGTCTCGTTGATGCTGTCGACGAGCATATCCTCGCTCTGGCCCGACCTCTCCACTGCCGATGTCGCTTGCGCTGTGTTTTGCTCGAGGAGTGCGCGAAGAAAGGCATCTTCGGCGGGCGCGAGTTTGTTCGTAGCTTCGGCAGACGCGGGCGTTACGGGTGCGGGCGCAGACACGAGGAGCGGTGCCATGACGCCAAACTCTTCGGCGGAGACAGTCGGCTCGTCGGATTCGTCTTGCTGAATGGTCATCTCGCCAGGTTCGGCAGTCATGCCGGGCGCAGACTCGCGGCCCGGCTGCTCGATAAGCGTTGCCTCGGCTTCCACGGGCGTACCGTCCTCGCGCTCCTCATCAATCAAAAGCGCTTCACGCGTTTGCGCGGCGGCGCTCCGAATGTGCCCCAGCTGGCTCAAATCGATATCGATCTTGACGGGCTGGTGTGCGGCATCCCACGAAAGCCATGCCACAATCTCGTCATCGATGATTTTGGCCAGATATTTGGGGACCTTCTCCTCCTTCAGGGGGTGGGCGGGGGCTAGGGCCAGGCGCAGACGTTGGTCGCAGGCGCGCATCATCTCACCAAGCTTGCTGCTCTTTTGCCTACTGCCGTGAATTCGCATGCATTCCCAAAAACCGTTTTGGCAGCGGTAGATATGGATGGGGTCAAGACGGTATTCGCAGTCCTCGTGGCGCTCGGGCGCAAAGAACACGGCCGAGGCAAACATGGTATAGGGCATGGCCGTCTCCTCCCCAAACAAGCTCGCCACGATACCGGTCTTTCGATGCGTGTCATAGTAGCGCGCCATGCGGACGTACACGGCACATGCCACGTGGCGTAGGTCGCGATGGTGGCTGCGATCGAGTCTAGAGTTATCGAGGTTATACGTGGAGAGGGCGTTGATAGCGGCCATGAGTCGCTCCTCGCCCGCCTCGTCGGGCGGGAGGGGGAGCGTAGGCTCGGAGGTCTTACGACGCGCAGGCGGCAGATCCGACGGCGTCGGTGCAGGTGCAAGGTCTCGAGCCGCGCGCCGCAGCTCGATAAGGGCGTTATCGAACATGACGGTTTTAGAGTCGCGAAGCAGTTTGGGGTCGAGCCCGTGGAAAACGGCGTAATCTTGCAACCACACGCGTGCAAACCGGTCGATGCCGGGCTCGAAGGTACGATAGGCGTTCCAAAAGGCCTTGATCTTGCTAAAGCCATCGAGTGGGTCATCTACGCCAATGCCGCAGATCAGCTCATAGAGATACAGGAAGGCAAAGGACGTAGACGTTTCCTCGACAGTTCCGCGGCGCACTTGGGCACGCCAGGTAAAGTAGCCGCGCAACTGTCGATCGCTCATGGCATTGTAGGTGGGAAAGTACGACTTAAAGGTGCCGTTGTAGGGACAATCGTCCTCGAAGTCGGCCATCAGCAGGCCTTGGCGGTAAAAGAGCTCCGCCTCCGATAGCCAACGTCCCGCGCCGCCTTTGGGATCATCTTGCCAGCGTGATATCTCGCGCATCTTGCGGTACTGGTCGGGGAGGAAGTTCTGCATCTGTCGACCGGTCTTGAGAATCGGCTCGTCAGCATAGATTTCGTTTGAGAAGCGGGCGGACTGATGGGTCCGGGCCTCGGCCATAATGCGCTCGATGAGCATCTTGATGTCCTGGTCGGCCACCGCTTCTCCTCTCCTAACGCAGCTTCGGTGACCTCATATCATAGCACAGCATCAAACAGGTGTTCGAGATATCGCTACGTAGATAGATTTAGAACAAGAGGGCGTAGATGACCGCCACGACGACGGAGGGGAGCATGTTGGCCGTGCGGAAGGTCTGAGGTCGAATAAGGTTAACCCCAACACAGAAGATGAGCATAGAGCCCACAAGCGAAAGGCTGTCGAGGGCTGCGGTGGTCATGATGGGGGAGAGTGCGCCGGCAAAAAGCGTGATCGTGCCCTGGAATACGGCAACGGGCAGGGCCGAGAAGATGCAGCCGCGGCCAAGCGAGGCCGTCATGGTGCAGACGATGATGCAGTCCAGCGCGCCCTTCAGGGCAAGCGTGGACCAGTCGCCGAGCAGACCGTCCTGAATCGATCCTACGATGGCCATGGCACCGATGCACACGGTGAGCGATGCCGAGACAAAGGCGTTGGTGAACTCGTTGTCGCCTTCGCTGCCGGTTTTGCGCTTGAGCCATTCGCCGAGGTTCTCGATGGCGGCCTCCAGGTTGATGGCCTCGCCGATGAGCGAACCGAGGGCAAATGAGACGATAAGCATGGTGGTGCCGGTGGTCGCCAACGCCTCTCCATCGATAACGAGCATCTTTTGCATGGTGCCGCCCAAGCCGATAAACAGAACACACAACCCCGACGCCTTCATGAGCGTGTCTTGGATGCGAGGCGTAATGAAGCGCCCACCCATAAGGCCAAGCAGACCGCCCGCGATCAAAAGTGCGACGTTGATGATCGTTCCTAAACCCGGCATGAACCCTCCTGTAATTGATGCCAACGCGGCAATCGTAGCAGAACGGGGAGGGGCGCTCAGTATCCGAGCCAAGCGGCAGTTAGCGGTCTAGGACAGGATGGGGCTAAAGTCGAAGCGCAGCGTCATGAGGTGCTGTGGGGATTCGATGGCTGCGGCAATGATGTCGGCATCTCGTGCGCGATCGAACCCTTCAAGTTCCATTTGATAGGGGACGTCTTCTTGGATACCGATGCGACGAGGAACCAAAAGCTTGGTTCCGTCGAATTCTTCGGTTCGCGTTCCGTCTGCTGCAACGGAATAAAGGTGTAACTTGGCGGTCGTTGTGGCATCAAGTGCCGAGATGGCTTGGATATCGTTCGATGCGCTCTTAGCTCCCACTGCTGTAAGTGCCGTAGGCGCGACGACTTCGCCCGAAGGCAAAAAGACGAGCTCGACGGTGTTGGGGAATGCGATGAGGATATTTTTGCGGCGGGGCGCATTGGCAGCGACTGGCTCAATGCTTGCAGCATCGACGGTTTCCGTGTGGTCGAGCGCGACCATCATGCAACAGTTGCCTTCGTCGACACCTGGGGGAGCAGCAAAGTCCAGGCTCTCTTTCGGTTGGGAATCGCCTAGTTCGGTGGCGCTGCCGCTTGGCTTCTCGAGAGGAACCGCAGCGTTGTCTTCTGATGATGCATCGTCAACATGTGCCGGTGCGTCTGCGACCTCGTCTTTGGGGGATTTGTCATTATCGCTCGATATAGGAGCGGCAATCTCGACGGACCCCACTCCGTGCCACGTCATTTGGAGCAGCGCCGGATCGGCGAGAATGCGCTGCACGCCCGGCTCCTGGGCATCGATATTGATGGGGGCGGGTTCTGATCCGCGCGTGAGGTTAAGCGAGCCCTTCTGCCTGGTGCTCTGAGCCTTTTGGTCGTCCGCGTCGCCAGCGTAGAACAGCAAAGGCGCATCTCCCGTTGCGATGGCTTCGGTGTCCGCCTTGGTCAGCCGCAGCGACGCCGTAAAGGAGATGATGGGCTGCGCGCCATCGGCATTCGAGGGAACGCAGCCCAGGCATACACCCCCTTCTTCTTCATGGCCCGCGCTGTCGAAGACGACCTTTGCCCCGTTCGCCGAGTCATCGACCGAGGCAATATCGATGCGCAGCTCTAAGTCGCATGGGTCGCCATCGGCGTCGACTGCAGCCGATTTCCATGTGCAGATGGCGCAACCTGTCTGGGGGCCGTTCTCCTTGTCCGGTCGCTTGATATCCACGACTATCGAGTCGACCGTATTGCGGTGAAGGCATCCCGAGGTTCGGACCGTGGCATGTGCGAGCGAAAAACGTTGGCAGGCGACGATACCCGACGAATTCGACGCGGGGTTCAGAGCTTGCGGTAAGGAGCTTGCCGTGGCGGGCGTCGCCCAAGCGGCGAGAGGCGTACCGCTCGCCAGTGCGCTGCAGAGCGCGGCAACGGGCAAAAGGTTTTTGGGTGCCATGGTTCTCCTATCTATTCCGCGTACTCCGGTCGTGCTTGGCTATTGGTTGCGTTTGATGTGCAGGCCAAGGCACGTCAGTCCTGCTCCCACCGTGGCGACGCCTACCGCAATGAGTTGCCGGGTGTCGCTCGTCTGGACGAGCGGCTCGTGACAGCTGCCGCGATTAAGGCCCGAAAGATCGACGGTCACTTCTGTGGCTGCCTGCGCTTGCTCTTGTTGAGCAAAGGCCATTGCGGGTGCGGACGCCAAGATGCTGACGATGGCGGCCAGTGCAATCGCCTTAGGACGTGGCGTGCGCACCGGGCTCGACCGTCCAGGTGATGCTTGCCACTTGATCTCCCGTACCGGTGGCGTGGTAGATGTCACGCGTGACGCGGGCGACGTGGCCACTCACATTGAGCCTAATTTTGTCCGTTCCGTCGGCAATGTCCTTGTACTTCATGTCGAAGCTTGCGTCTTTGGAAAGATCGAGGCCCGTAGTCTGAGTCGCCGAGCTGGCATCCTGTTCTGCCTCATCGGGGCCAACCTTAAAATCGATGGAGTTCTGGGCCGAGCCCGTCTTTGCGTCTGCAACGATTGTCCAGTCGTTCTTGGCCGTGACCTTCATGTTGGTGACGTGGATGCCATATGCCGAGAGGTTGTCGATGGTAATCGTATTGTCGGAGGGTCCTACAAGCGTTCCGTCGGCTTTGGCGGCAAAGGGGATGACCGTTGGCGCCTTAAACGAAACATTGCTAATGTCGGCCTTCACCGTCACATCGGTGGTTCCAACGCGCACCTCTGCCATGGCCGCCGTTGGCGCGGCGCCCATCGCAAGTGCGAGCGTAAGCCCTGCGCCCACGGCGAGTGCCCTGGCTCCGCTCAGGTTCATGGGTGTGTTCATAATCGATCCTTTCTGCTCGTCACGGACTGTTTCCGTGATGGTTGGACGAATGGGGACAGGGTGCTGCCCCTGCGAGCGCGTCGGCCACTAGCCTTCTGCCTGTGCCACCCGCACTTTGACGCGCGTCGGATTGCCGTGGGTGTCGTAGGTCTTGGCATCGAGTGCCTGAATCTCGATATATGCCTCGCCTTCTTGGATATCGCCGGCGGGGCAGGTCTCAACCGTCTTGCCGGCTTCGACCACACCGGACTCATAGATGGTCTCGTCGTTTTGAATCACGCGGAAGCGCTGGGGAAACTTGTTGTCTTGGACGTTTTGCACGTTGACGCGCAACTTGCCGCCTTCCTGCAACTGTACGACCGGCGCGACCGAGATCGTCATCATGTTGTCGCGGACGATGGCGTCGAGCTCATCCTGGATTTCTTGGCGCGATTTACCTTCTGCCGTCGTGACTGAGGCGCCCGCTTCGGGCACGGGCTGCGACTGCCAGGCGTATAGCCCTACGGCGATGAGGGCGCAGACGACAGCCAGGCAGACAACGACGAGTTTCTTGCGACGTCCCAGTCCTGCAAGGCGGGGCGGCTTCTTCGCACTCATGCGGCGTCCTTGGTGGTGTAGACACGTGCGAACGTGGACGGGTCCGCTCCAAAGAGCATGTGAAGCATCAGGCGGCGCGAGTAGATGAGCTCGTCGAAGTCGTGAGGGAGCTCGATGTTGTGGATACGCGCGATGTGGTGGGCGAGCGCCGAGAACGACTCGGGGTCGCAGATCACATCGGTGGTGACGTGGTAGACCTCCGTACCTGGAAATGCATCTTCGTCGAAAGGCAAGAGATAGGGGTCGTCATCGACTTCGATGGCGAAACCGTATTGGGGCCAGTGATATGCCATGGAAACCTCCCTGCTCTGGGGCCAAAACTCCTATTGGTTTGGCTGTCGATGCCGACCGTATCAGCCGCAACTTGCCCAATAACTAACCAATTGCTTGACGAGCCGATATCCCCGCAGGTAAAAGCATGTGAAAAAAATCTCAACTATTTTTGACTGATAAATGCACATGTTGTGGCTGCGCGGCAACGTGTGGCAAAAGCGTCGCTTGTCTCGAAAATTCCGCCGTTCGCCGAATTGCGCGAACGTTAAAAACGTCAATTATGGAGACGGTCTCGAACATGTCGGTGAAACGATGCGGTAACATTTCCCTGCAAACACTGTAGTTAGCTAAAGGGGGAGTTCGCGTGTCTGCAACCATCAAACCCTTCACCGACGAGTTCGAAGAGTATGGTCGCGATGAGTCTCGCACATCGGGCGAGGCCTCGAGCATCTCGTTTCCGACAACGGAGGACGAGGTCCGCGCCATTATGGAAAAGCTCCATGCCGAGCGTGTCCCGGTGACGGTTCAGGGCGCCCGGACCGGTCTTGCCGCCGGCGCCGTGCCTCATGGCGGTCACATTCTCAATACTTCCCGCATGAATCGCTACCTAGGCATTCGCCGCGATGAGCAGGGCCGCTTTCTTCTGCGCGTGGCGCCCGGCGTCGTGCTGTCTGAGCTGCGCAAGCAACTGGGCAAGAAAGTGCTGCCGACTGCCGGCTGGGACCAGGCATCGCTTGAGGCCTACGAGGAGTTCCAGGAAGCTCCCGAGCAATTCTTTCCTACCGATCCCACCGAGGCATCTGCCTGCCTGGGCGGTATGGCGGCATGCAACGCTTCCGGCGCCCGTAGCTACGCTTACGGCCCCATGCGCCCTCACGTCACGGGCCTTCATGTCGTGCTGACCGATGGCGACCTGCTCGAGCTTCACCGTGGCGAGGTTTTTGCACAGGGTCGTCGCCTTTCGCTCGTCACGGTGCAGGGCCGCACGCTCGAGCTCGACCTTCCCGACTACACCATGCCCAAGACCAAAAATGCTTCGGGCTATTTCGTTGCTGACGATATGGATGCCATCGATCTGTTTATCGGTGCGTGTGGAACACTCGGCGTCATCACCGAGCTCGAGATTGCCCTGCAGGCGGCGCCTGCGGTCGTTTGGGGCGTGAGCTGCTTCTTTGACAGCGAAGACAAGGCCGTGTCCTTCACCGATTCTGTACGTCCCGTCCTGTCCCACGCGGCTGCCATCGAATATTTCGATGCGGGCGCCCTGGATATCCTGCGTCGTCAGCGCGAGCAGTCGACTGCGTTCGCCTCGCTGCCGGCGCTCGACAAAGACGCCAAGGTCTGTGTCTACGTGGAGCTCGACTGCGACGACGAAGCCCAGGCGACTGAGGAGCTGTATCACTTGGGGTGGGTACTGGAGCTTGCGGGCGGCAGCGACGATGCGACATGGGTCGCGCGCACCGAGGTCGATCGCGAGTGTCAGCGATTCTTCCGCCATGCGGTGCCCGAGAGCGTCAACATGCTCATCGACGAGCGTCGCCGCACGGACCCCACCATTACCAAGCTGGGGTCGGATATGTCGGTGCCCAACGCACACTTGGCCGATGTCATCGCCCTTTATCGCCGCACGTTGGCCGAAAGTGGGCTTGAATCTGCCGCCTGGGGGCACATCGGTAACAACCATCTGCATGTGAACATTCTGCCGCGCGATGCGCAGGATTACCGCCGCGGCGAAGAGCTCTTTGCCCAGTGGGCTTCCGAGGTCACGGCCATGGGCGGCGCCGTCTCCGCCGAACACGGCGTCGGCAAGATCAAGGCGGGCTTCTTGGAGACGATGTACGGTCACGAGGCCATGGTCGAGTCGGCGCGGCTCAAGCTCCAGCTCGATCCTGCCGGGCAGCTGGGCCGCGGTAACCTGTTTTCGGAGCAGCTCTTGGATGAGCTCGTCCAGAAAGGGGGCGCGTGAAGATGAGCGATTTCCATATGGTGGTGTGCGTCAAGGCGGTGCCGGGCAGCACCGAGGTCAAGATGGACCCCAAGACCAATACCATCGTGCGCGATGGCAAGCAGGCGGTCATTAATCCCTTTGACGCGAGCGCTTTGGAATGCGCGCTGGCGCTGAAGGACGACTTTATCGGCTTTGGCATGGACGTGCGCGTAACGGTGGTGTCGATGGGCATCCCCGCGACTGAATCGCTATTGCGCGACTGCATCGCCCGAGGCGCCGATGACGCACTGCTGCTAACCGATCGCGCCTTTGCAGGTGCCGATACCCTGGCAACCACCTATGCCCTCAAGTGCGGCATCGAGGCGCTCGACGAGGACTTCGACCTGCTCATCTGCGGCAAGATGGCGGTGGACGGCGATACGGCCCAGATTGGTCCCGAGCTTGCCGGTGCCTTCGAGATTCCCTGCGTGACCGACGTGAGCTGCGTGCAGAGTGCGGGCTTTACGACCTGTGGTTCACTGGCGCTTGTTCACGGCTGCGATGCCGGCGAGGAGACGGTCTATCTTGAGATGCCGTGCGCGATGACGACTGCCAAGGAGATTGGCCAACTGCGCATGCCGAGTATCGCCGGTATTCGTGCGGCCGAGGAGGCGGACGTGCGCGTGGTCAACGCTGCCGACGTGAACGCCGACCCCGCGCGCTGCGGTCTTGCCGGCTCGCCGACACAGGTCGTGCGATCGTTTGTGCCCGACCGCGACCAAACGTGCGAGGCCGTTGACGGAACGGCGTCCGAGCAGGCGGCGAAACTTGCCAAGATTATCGAGGGGATGGCATAGATGAGCGGACTGATTATCGATAGCGAAGCCTGTATCGGCTGTGGTCGCTGCGTTCGCGCCTGTGCCTCGGGCGGCATCGTAGTGGAAGGCGAGCGGCCCAACCGTTGCGCCCGCGTAACCGACGGCTGCATCCTATGCGGCGGGTGCGTCGACGCTTGCCCCGTCAATGCCATTTCGATCGAGCGCGACGAGGCCGCCGGCGCGGTTGACCTCGATGCATATCGAGACATTTGGGTATTCGCGCAGACCGACGAGCACGATACGGTGGCTCCCGTTGCCTTCGAGCTCATGGGCAAGGGCCGCGAGCTTGCGGATACACGCGGCTGTCGCCTGGTGGCGCTGGTCG
This sequence comes from Collinsella sp. Sow4_D11, assembly GCF_052116465.1. Classification (NCBI taxonomy): domain Bacteria; kingdom Bacillati; phylum Actinomycetota; class Coriobacteriia; order Coriobacteriales; family Coriobacteriaceae; genus Collinsella; species Collinsella sp. Sow4_D11. Next base: position 33,785 of record NZ_JBQKLA010000011.1, read on the forward strand.
GCATGGGCCCCGAGGGTTCTCTCGGTGACCTGGAGCATCTGGTTTGCGCCGGTGCGGACGAGGTCCTGATCTGTCGCGACGAGCGTCTGCGCCAGAACGATGTGGAGGTCTATGCTCGCCTCATCTGCGATTTGGTGGCAGAGCGCAAGCCCGAGGCCATTCTGTACGGAGCGACCGCCTTTGGCCGCGAACTGGCACCCGGCGTTGCCGTGCGTTTGCAGACGGGCCTTACGGCTGACTGCACCGTGCTTTCGATGGATACGGAGACGGGGCTGCTGCAACAGACGCGTCCGGCGTTTGGCGGCAACCTGATGGCCACCATCGTCTGCCCCAATCATCGTCCCCAGATGGCAACGGTGCGCCCCGGCATCTTTAAGGCGCCCGACTTTGACTACGGCCGCTCCGGCACGATCACCCAGATAGCACTTGCGGATGATGCTAAGGCTCGTGTCGAGATCTCGATTCCCGCCGAGGAGTGGGGACAGCAGGCTTCAATCGCCGATGCCGAGCGCCTGGTCGTGGTAGGTCGCGGCATTGGTTCCAAGAAAAACCTGCCGCTGATGCGAAGGCTCGCCGAGGCTCTGGGAGCCGAGCTTGGCTGCACGCGACCTGTCGTGGAGGCCGGCTGGTTGGAGTATCGCCATCAGATTGGCCAGACGGGCGTATCGGTTTCGCCCAAGATTCTTGTGAGTATCGGTGTTTCGGGCGCCATCCAGCATCTTGCCGGCATCGGTGGGGCGGAATGCATTATCGCCATCAACGAGGACCCGGATGCCCCCATCTTTGGTGCTGCCCAGTACAAGGTTGTCGGTGATGCCGTCGAGGTCGTCGAGGAGCTGCTAGCCCAGCTTGAGCGCTAGGCGCGCACCAGCCAGTCGCGCATCTCTTCCTTAAGACGGCTCCAGGTTGCCTGTGTGGCGGGGTCGGTAAAGGGCTGCGTAATACCAAAGGGCGCGTCGAGCAGGCGGTAGATATCGCCCTGCTCGCGCGCCAGCGCGCGGCTCGCCGGATAGACGAGCTCAAACATAAAGCAGATGAGTCCTACCAGGTAGTCCGCGAGCTCGTCGCGTTCATCACGTGCGACGCAGCGGTGCTCGTCAAAGGCGGCCAACGTCGGCGCCGAGAAGTGGCTGGCGAGAAATGCGTCCTCATCCACCTTGAGGATGGTGTCGACGGTGCTGTCGGCGATGGTGCGCATAATGTCGATTTTGTCGCCATCGCGCACGATATCGCAGAAGCACCGTGTACGCTCGTCGAGTTGTGCCGGCAGGCGAAAGTCACTGTGATAGGCGATGCTCGCGCGGATGAGCTCGTCTTCTGCCGGGCTGTCGATAAAGTCGCGGATACCTGTTGCCGCGGGCGCGTCTGCAGGGTTTTTGCCAAAGAGGACCTCGAGGCCCAACTTCGCATGGCTCATGCTCTCGGCATCCTTAAACGTGTCCCAGCGTCGCAGCTGCTCAAAGCGGCCCATATCGTGCAACAGCCCACAAAGCCACGCCAGGTCAATGTCCTGCGGTGACCAGCCCTGCTCACGTGCCACGGCATCGCATGCCTCGGCAACGTGGTACGTATGCTCGATTTTGAGCGCGATACGCGGATTGGCGGCATCGTAGGCATCGGTGTAGGTCCTGAAGGCCGCGATTGCCCCCGTTCGATCGATAGCTGTCATAACGACTTCCTAAAAAGCTATGTCTTTCTGTGTCTTTCGATCCGGTGGCAATTGTAGGTGAACTCGGTTGCCGCCGGGCGATGATTCTGCCATGTCGTCGAATGCGGCTCGGAAAGCTTGTCGGGACGAGGAACGCTATGGTGCTCAAAATTGTTAAAACCGTCTGGCCGGTGATGCTTACCTATGTTGCGATAGGCGCGCCGTTGTCGATGTTCCCACCGCTATTGCGGGTTTCGTCTGCACATCGCTCTTTATTTGCCTGCTCTTTTCGCAGCGGCTGTCGGCGTCGTTGCGGTGGCAATCAAGACAAAGTCGATGTTGTGGTGCTGCGTCTCGGGTATCGGGCTCTATATCGTTTTGAGCCTCGTATAGGAGTGGGGTGCGTTTACCGTCCGGGCCCCACGAATCGGATTTCTCACCGAGCCGGTCTGCTTCTTCTGGTACCATGGTCAAACTTTACTGTAGCAAAGCATGACGTGGGCTTTTGTTCTGCGTCGGCGGAAATGGGGGTTTCATGGCACAGGAAGCGATCGCCAACGAGCAAAAGAAATTCAAAGTACCGCGCATTCCGGGTGACATCATGATCTACCCGATGATCGTCGGCCTTTTGCTCAATACCTTCTGCCCGCAGGTCTTCGAGATCGGCGGCTTCTTTACCGCCGCCTGCCGCGGCGGTTCCAATACCATCGTCGCCGCGATCCTGTTGTTTGTGGGCGCCGGCATCAGCTTTAAGTCCACGCCGGGTGCCATCAAGACCGGCATCGTCGTACTGATTCCTAAGCTTGTGGTGGCAGCCGTGCTGGGCTTGAGCGTTGCGTATTTCTTTAACGACAACTTTTTGGGCCTGAGCTCGGTTTCCATCATCGGCGGCATTACGTTTTGCAACATGGCGCTCTACACGGGCATCATGGGCGAGTTTGGCGACGAGTCCGAGCAGGGCGCCGTGGGCATCCTGTTCTTCACGGCGGGCCCTGCGGTTACCATGATCATTCTTGGTGTCTCTGGTCTTGCCAACATTCCCGTTGGCACCATCATCGGTTCCATTCTGCCGCTCGTGATTGGCATGGTTTTGGGCAACCTCTTCCCGTTCATCAAGAACCTGCTGGTTCCCGGCACCAATCCTGCGATCGCCGTCATCGGATTTCAGCTCGGTGCGTCTATGAGCCTGTCGAGCTTTATCACCGGCGGCATTTCCGGCATCTTGCTGGGCCTTGTCACGTTGTTTGTCGTCGGTCCCATCACCTTTGCGTTCGAGCGCCTGTGCGGCGGTAACGGCAAAGCCGCCGTGGCTTGTTCCACCATCGCCGGCACGGCTATGACCACGCCGGTTGCTCTTGCCGAAGTCGCGCCGCGCTATGCCGAGCTTGCGCCCGCCGCATACGCTCAGATCGCCACCGCCGTCATCATCACGGCAATCATGGCTCCGATTCTGACCGGTTGGGTCGATAAGAAGTTCTACCAGGGCAAGGAAGACCTGTCGCCCGCCGGTGTCGAGGCCATCGAGGAAGCCGTCGCGGCCGACATCGATGGCGAGTAGCCATCGGCGCCCATCAATGATGCTGGCGTGCAACTCGCGCCGTGAGAGCGCCCGGGCGCTCTGGTATTATTCCCTCATTCCCCTCTGGATTGGGGGAGTTATGGTGATGCGTGCGGCTCGGAGAAGCGCTGTCGGTTTGATGACGGGGAGATGGGCCTGGTGGTTAAGGCGCTCAAGATTGAGATATTCCTGCTAAGCATGATTGTTCTTATCGGGCTTGCCGTGCGGAGTCGTCGCTCCTTGTTCTCGAGCACCCAGCAGCTATTGTTTAGCACGCTTGGCTACACCTCTGCCGCGTACATATTATTCGATATGATCTGGGTGCTATTGGATGGTGTGGACGGCACGTTGGGCATTGCTGTCAACTGGATTTCCAACGTGGTTTCGTTTTCGCTCTTTGCCATCGTGTGTCTCATTTGGTTTATTATTCCGAGACGGTGCAGGGTTCTCGCCTTTTGGCCTCGCGCTATAGGGTGGTGCTTGTAGCGTCGCCTACGGTTCTGGTGGTCGTGCTGGCGTTTACCAGTTACTGGACGCACGCCCTGTTCTATATCGATTCGCAGGGCGTGTATAGTCGCGGCTCTGCTTATATGATCCAGCCCATTGTCAGCTACTGCTACGTTATACATACGTCCCTACATGCGTTTGTGCAATCTCGCAGGGTCGAGAGCCTGCAGACGAAGACCATCTTTCGAACCTTGGCATTTTTCGCCATTCCGGCCCTGGTGGGCGGTACCTTTCAGGTCGTATACTCGGTGCCCGGCCTTTGTGTCGGCATAATGATTGGCATATTGTTGCTCTACATTGTCTTCCAGGAGCAGCTCATCTCGACCGACCCGTTGACTGGCCTCAACAATCGCAACCGTTTTGAGACCTATATACTGTCGCTCTTCTCAAATGTGGATCAGGCCGAAGACGTGTATCTGCTTATGATGGACGCCGACGGCTTTAAGCAGATTAACGATCGCTATGGACATGTGGAGGGCGACCATGCTCTTCAGGTCATATCCGCTGCACTCAAAGAAGTCTGCTCGGCGTCTGGTAGCTTTATCGCGCGTTATGGCGGCGATGAGTTCGTGGTGCTTCAAAAGGCGATGGCGGAGCAGGATATCTTGCATCTGTGCGCGGCAATCAACGACGAGCTCGCGTGCGCCGAGGTTCCGTATCTGTTGCGGATGTCCATCGGCTACGCACGGGTTGGTGATGGCGTCGATACCTGGCAAGACTTGCTCCGTGCTGCCGACGCGGAGCTCTACCGCGTAAAGCGCGAGAAGAAGAAAGTCGGCGTCCAGATACGCTAAAAAAGGGGGCGCACGACCGTTGCGATGGTCGTGCGCCCCTTCTGCGCTTTCGGGGACTAGTATCGGCTGTCGAAGATGCGCCTCGTCTTTTTCTCGGAGCGCGGCAGCTCACCAGGCGCGGCGTGGCATCGCCATGGTTTTCGATGGGGTTAAACGCGTCTGCGGCCTTGCCGCTGGAGTAGGCGTCTGCAATCTGCGGCAGGCGCTCGTTAACCTCGCCATGGGCGGTAAACGAACGGCGTGGGAAGATAACCCATTTGGGATCCTTCTCAAAGGTGCCAGCGGGATGTGCGACGGTATGCTCGGGTACCTCCAAATAGGTTGAGGCGTGACATACGCGGGTGGTGGGGCGCACGATAACGGGCGTATGGTAGCGCTCCGAGATTTCAAATGCCTCTTGCATCATCGCGTAACCCTGCTCCAGATTTTGCGGATCGAGCACGGGGATCTTCGCAAATGCGGCAAAGCGGCGCGTGTCCTGCTCAGTTTGAGAGGAGATGGGGCCGGGATCATCGGCAACAAACAGCACCAGGCCGCCCTTGATGCCCACGTAGTTGAGGCTCATGAGCGGGTCGGAGGCAACGTTTAGTCCAACTTGTTTGCAGGTAAAAAGGCAGCGCGCTCCTGCATACGATGCACCTGCCAGCACCTCGAGCGCGGCTTTTTCGTTGGTCGACCACTCGACGTGGACACCCTCGGCACTACCTTGGGCCTTGAGTTTGGCAACTGTCTCGACAAGTTCCGTCGACGGCGTGCCCGGGTAACCGGCGACCACGCGAACGCCCGCCGCAAGCGCGGCATACGCAAAGGCCTGGTTTCCCATAACCAGTTTCTTATGCTTCTGTATCCCCTCGATGTCGCCGGCGCGTTACGGCAAGACGGCGTCTTCCGCCGCGACTCGGTACGAAATCAACGAGATACAGTGTACTCCATTAAGCTAAAGTGAGAGCTGCCCTTTTCCAAACGGGGTGGTTTGTTAGGCCTTTTTAGGTTTGTTGACAATGATGATGCCACTGCAGACCAAGAGCAGGGCCACAATTACGGTAACGGGGCTCGTGCCAGCGCCCTCTCCGAGCAACAACGCGCTCAACAGCACGCCAAAGACCGGGTTCATAAAGCCAAAGACCGACACGCGGCTAACGGGGTTGACGGCGAGTAGGCGGGACCACAGCGAGTACGCGACGGCGGAAATGAGCGCCATATAAATGATGAGCGCGATGGCGGGGGCGATTTCGGTGGGGAATAGCGCGCCGCCCATCAAAAAACCGATGGCGGTAAGGATCAAACCGCCGACTAAAAACTGCCAGCCGGCGAGCAAGACGCCGTCATGCTCGCGCGAGAAGATGCCAATGAGGCAGGTCGACAGGGCGCCCGCAATAGTGGAAGCCAAGATAAATCCCTCGCCGTCGAGTGTAAAGCCAAAGGTGCCGTCCGCACCCGAAAGGTTGACGAATGCGACGCCGGCAAAGCCCAGTACGCAGCCGAGCACCTTGGTCGCATCGAGCTTTTCGGTGCGAAACGCCAGAGCGGCAAAGAGGATGGCGAGGAAGTTGGCGCTGGCCTCGATGATGGAACTCGACATGGCGCTGGCGCGCGAGAGTCCCAGGTAGAAAAAGAAGTACTGCCCGATAGTCTGGAAGAGCGACAGGATGCAGATGGGCTTAATGTCGCGAGCCTGTGGAACGAGTGGGCAGCGCTGGGCCGCGCTCATCCCAACGATAACCAGGGCGCCGGCAAGCGTGAAGCGCAAGCCCGCAAAGAGCAGCTGCGAGGCGCTATCGTGCGCGGGGATGCCAAAGAGCTCATAGCCGATCTTGATGCAGGGGAAAGCCGACCCCCAGAGTGCGCAGCAGACGAGGCAGCCCAGGATGAGTCCGGGCAGGGTGGCGAGATACGGCTTGCGGCTTTCCATGATGTCCTTCCTGTATGCGCGAAGTAAAAAAGAACCCGCCACCGGGTGTGCCGGTGGCGGGTGTTGTTACCCGAGGGGATTGTACCCGATGGGAACGTATTTAAGCGAAGTAGGCTACGCCGCTCTCAAAGATCGGCATGAACTTATCGCCGGGGACATGCTCGGGCACGTTGCGGTACAGGTTGTCGCCGCGACGCTCGGCATGGCCCATCTTGCCCAGGACGCGGCCGTCGGGGCTCGTGATGCCCTCGATGGCGAGCGCGGAGCCGTTGGGGTTGACGGAGAGATCCATGCTGGGCTTGCCATCCTCGCCCACGTACTGCGTGGCGACCTGGCCGTTGGCGATCAGCTGGGCGAGCACTTCATCGTTGGCGACAAAGCGGCCCTCGCCGTGGCTGATGGCGACGGTGTAGGGGTCGTCCAGACTGCACTGCGACAGCCACGGGGACAGGTTGGACGAGATGCGGGTGCGCACCAGACGGCTCTGATGGCGACCGATGGTGTTGAACGTCAGCGTGGGCGCATCGGGCGTGGCGTCGACGATGTCGCCGTAGGGCAACAGGCCGAGCTTGATCAGGGCCTGGAAGCCGTTGCAGATGCCCAGCATCAGGCCGTCGCGGGCCTTGAGCAGGTCGCGGACTGCCTCGGTGACCTCGGGAGCGCGGAAGAACGCCGTGATGAACTTGGCGGAGCCGTCGGGCTCGTCGCCGCCCGAGAAGCCGCCGGGAATCATGACGATCTGGCTTGCACGGATGCGGCGGGCGAGCTCGTGGGTGCTCTCGGCGACGGCCTCGGGCGTGAGGTTGTTGATCACGAAGGTGTCGGCCTCGGCGCCGGCGGCGCGGAAGGCGCGGGCGCTATCGTACTCGCAGTTGTTGCCGGGGAACACAGGGATGATCACGCGCGGGCGGGCGATCTTGGCGCCGCCGTACACGTGGATATCCTTAGCGCGGAAGTCGATGGCCTCGACCTCGGGGGTCTCGCCGGCGCTGCGGTAGGCGAAGACGCCCTCGATACCGCTCTCCCAGGCCTCCTGGAGCTCGGCGAGCTCGATGACTTCGGAGCCGGTGTCGATGACATAGCCCTCGACGGTGGTACCCAGGGGCTCGACGACAACGCCGTCGGCGACCTCGGGCAGCTCGGCGTCCTCGGCGAGCTCGACGATAAAGCTGCCGTAGAGAGGGGTGAAGAGGCTCTCCACGTCCACATCTTCGGCAAGCTCGATACCGATCTGGTTGCCGACGCACATCTTAAAGAGGCTCTCGGCGCCGCAGCCGTAGCCGGGCGTGGAGACGGCCAGGGCGTCGCCGGTAGCGGTGAGCGCCTCGACGGCGTCAAACGCGGCGAGCAGCTGCTGGGCATCGGGGCGGTAGTCCTCGCCATAGGTGGCGGGGGCGATGCGAACGACGCGGTGCGTGAGGCCCTTAAACTCGGGGGAGACGGCGCGGGCGGCACGGCCCACGGCGACAGCGAAGCTGATCAGGGTCGGCGGAACGTTGAGCTCGCCGGCCTCGTCCTCAAACGAGCCGCTCATGGAATCCTTGCCGCCGATGGCGCCGGCACCCAGGTCGACCTGGGCCATAAGGGCGCCCAGGACGGCTGCCATGGGCTTGCCCCAACGTTCGGGCTCGGTGCGCAGGCGCTCAAAGTACTCCTGGAAGGAGAGGTAGGCGCGCTTGTGCTCAAAGCCGGCGGCAACGAGCTTGGCGATGGACTCGACCACGGACAGGTAGGCGCCTGCAAACTGGTCGGCCTCCATCAGGTAGGGGTTGAAGCCCCATGCCATAGCGCTCGCCGTGGTGGTCTCGCCGTCCACGGGGAACTTGGCGACCATGGCAGAGCTCGGGGTGAGCTGCGTCTTGCCGCCAAAGGGCATGAGCACGGTAGCGGCACCGATGGTGGAGTCGAAGCGCTCGGAAAGGCCCTTGTTGGAGGCGACGTTGAGATCGGTGACAAGCGAGGTCATGCGCTCGGCAAGCGTGGTACCAGCCCAGCTGGGTTGCCACACGCTGCGGGCACACACGTGGGCGACCTGGTGCTTGGGTGCACCGTTGGAGTTGAGGAACTCGCGGGACAGATCGACGATGGCGACGCCGTTCCAGGCCATACGCATGCGCGGCTCGGCGGTAACCTCGGCGATGACGGTCGCCTCCAGGTTCTCCTCGGCGGCATAACCCATGAACTCCTCGACGTCACCGTCGGCGACGGCGCAGGCCATGCGCTCCTGGGACTCGGAGATAGCGAGCTCGGTTCCGTCCAGGCCGTCGTACTTCTTGGTCACGGTGTCCAGGTCGACATACAGGCCGTCGGCAAGCTCGCCCACGGCGACCGAGACGCCGCCGGCGCCAAAGTCGTTGCAGCGCTTGATCAGGCGGCAGGCGTCGCCGCGGCGGAACAGACGCTGCAGCTTGCGCTCGACCGGGGCGTTGCCCTTCTGGACCTCGGCACCCGAGGTTTCGATGGAATCGGTATTCTGGGTCTTGGAGGAGCCGGTGGCGCCGCCGATGCCGTCACGGCCGGTGCGGCCGCCCAGCAGGATAATCTTGTCGGTGGGGGCGGGGCACTCGCGACGCACGTGGTTTGCCGGGGTGGCGCCCACGACGGCGCCGACCTCCATGCGCTTGGCCACGTAGCCGGGGTGATAGAGTTCGTTGACCTGACCGGTGGCAAGGCCGATCTGGTTGCCGTAGCTGGAGTAGCCGGCGGCAGCGGTGGTCACGAGCTTGCGCTGCGGCAGCTTGCCCTCGAGCGTCTCGGAGACCGGGACGGTGGGGTCGCCGGCGCCGGTGACGCGCATGGCCTGGTACACATAGCTGCGGCCAGAGAGCGGGTCGCGGATGGCGCCGCCCACGCAGGTGGCGGCACCGCCGAAGGGCTCGATCTCGGTCGGGTGGTTGTGGGTCTCGTTCTTAAACAGGAACAGCCAGTCCTGGTCCTCGCCGTCGACATCGACCTTCACCTTGACGGTGCAGGCGTTGATCTCCTCGGACTCGTCGACATCGGTCATGACGCCGGTCTTCTTAAGGTACTTGGCACCGATGGTGCCCATGTCCATGAGGCAGACGGGCTTGGCGTCGCGACCGAGCTCGTGGCGCATCTCCATATAGCGGTCGAAGGCCTGCTGTACCACGGCGTCATCGATTGTCACGTCGTCCAGGACGGTACCGAAGGTGGTGTGACGGCAGTGGTCGGACCAATAGGTGTCGATCACGCGGATCTCGGTGATGGTGGGGTCGCGGTCCTCATCGCGGAAGTACTGCTGGCAGAAGGCGATGTCCGCCTCGTCCATGGCAAGGCCGCGCTCGGAGATAAAGGCGGCAAGGCCGGCCTCGTCGAGTTCGCGGAAGCCGTCGAGCACCTCGACGGGCTGGGGCTCGGGGGTCTCCATGTACAGCGTCTCGGGTAGGTCGAGCGAGGCGATGCGGGCCTCGACGGGATTCACCACGTAGTGCTTGATGGCCTCGATGGCGGCTTCGTCCAGAGCGCCCGAGATCATATAGACCTTGGCGGAGCGCACGGCGGGGCGCTCGCCCTGGCTGATGAGCTGCACGCACTCGCTGGCGGAGTCGGCGCGCTGGTCAAACTGGCCAGGCAGGAATTCGACGGCAAAGACGGCGCCATCGCTTGCGGGGAGTTCGTCGTAGGTCACATCGACCTGGGGCTCGCTAAAGACGGTCGGCACGCAGGAGCGGAAAAGCTCCTCGTCGATGCCCTCGACGTCGTAGCGGTTGATGATCCTCAGGGCCTCGATGCCCTTGATGCCGAGAATTTCGGTCAGCTCGCCCTTGAGCTGCTGAGCCTCGACGTCGAACCCGGGTTTCTTCTCCACGTAAATACGAGAGACCATTGGTTCCTGCCTTCCTGATCGGTTGGGCGTACGGTGCGGTATGCGGCAGCGGTCGGTTTGCGGGACAAGCCTCGCGGTCGCCTTGAGCCACATGTTTGTAAACGTCACTATGATACGACAGCTCATGGCGTATTGAGGACGGCGAGGGTGCTACAGTGAAGCGCAAACAAGAGAAAGGCATCACATGGCATTCGTTTCGCTCGCCATCATCGCGCTTGTGGCTTTCGCAAGCCCCTTTATCGCATCGGCGATTCCCGGAAAGCCCGTTCCCGAGACGGTCTTTTTGCTCGTGTTCGGCGCGGTGCTGGGACCTCACATGCTCGGCGTCATCCATGTAGATGCCGAGGTATCGCTTGTGTCCGAGCTCGGTCTGGCCTTTTTGTTCCTGCTTGCCGGCTTTGAGATCGACCCCAAGAACATCACGGGCGTCGAGGGACGCTACGGTATGGCGACGTGGGTCGTCACGTTTGGCATCGCCTGGCTTGCCGTGCGCTTTACCCCGTGGTTCTCGGTCAGCCATTTCGACGGTATCGCCGTGACGCTGGCGCTCACTTCGACGGCGCTCGGCACGCTCGTGCCCATCATGCGTGAGCGTTCGCTGACCGGCACGCGCGTGGGCGACTCCATCCTTGCCTATGGCACGTGGGGAGAGCTCGGTCCCGTGCTCGCCATGTCGGTGCTGCTCTCCGCTCGTACAGGTATCCAGACGCTCGTGATCCTTGGCTTGTTTGCACTGGTCTGTGTGCTGTTGGCCGTGGTTCCGAGCCGCTCCAAGCGCGTCGGCAGCCGCTTCTTTGCGTTTGTCGAGGAACGGGCCGACACGACGTCGCAGACGTTCGTGCGCCTGACGGTGCTCATCCTGGTCACACTCGTGGCATTTTCCGCCATCTTTGACCTCGACATCGTGTTGGGCTCTTTTGCCGCTGGCTTTGTCCTGCGCTATATCATCCCCGAGGGCAACCATACGCTCGAGACCAAGCTCGATGGCCTGGCCTATGGCTTTTTGATTCCGGTGTTCTTTACCGTGTCGGGCGCAAAGATTGACCTGACGGCCGTGGCGTCGCGCCCGGGTCTGCTCGTGGGCTTTATCGCGGCGTTGCTGATCATTCGCGCCGTGCCGATCCTTGTCTCTATGAGCATTTGTCCCGCGACACGTGACGTTTCGGCGTATGGCCGCATTACCGTGGCCCTGTACTGCACCACGGCCCTGCCGATCATCGTTGCCGTGACGAGTGTGGCCGTCAACGCAGGCGCGCTGTCGCAAGACGTCGCCTCGGTTATGGTAGCCGCCGGTGCCATCACGGTGTTCTTGATGCCGCTGCTCGCGCAGCTTTTCTATCGCGTGGTCGATGCCGCGCCGGCCACTGCCGTGGTGGAGGTCGCCGAGCACCCTGCCGACGCACTCGATATCCTGCGCGCTCACCACGACCTAGCGAGCCTGCTCGCGCGCGAACACGAATTGCTGACCTCGCATGGCCATGGGCGTTCGCTCGACGGCATACCTACCCTTGATTCCATTGCTGACCGCCTCTCGATCGAGGCAGCGAGCGGCCACATCGATGCCCGCATCGTGGACGCCGCTCATTTGCTGGCTGAGAAGACCTATGGCGACGAGATCGACCCGTCCAAGCTGACTCCGCGTGAGCGCCGCCGCCTGGAGCGCGCCAAGCTCGCCGTGCGCGAATACCGCCGCCGCATGCTGGAGCTCTACGCGCGCGATGAAGCCCAGGACGACGACGGCAGGTAGCCAACGCCGCCGCGAAGCGCCCTGGCCCTCTCCACCATTCTCCTACTGTATGCCATGCGGACTCCGTTCCGGACCTCAACGGTCCAACTTTTTGTCCGCAGTCCCGCGCCCAGAATGGGGCATAGTTTCCGAAAGAGGGTCCTGAAGGAAGCTGTGTCCCGTTCGGAGCTGAAATACCGGGACGCAGTTTCCCTTACAAACAGAAGAAGGCGCACTGCCTGCGGTTGATGCAGGCAGCGCGCCTTTTGCGTTGGGCCTCGTTGAGGTTCGAAGTCGTGGCTTGCGACCTTTAGGAGCGGGCGGCTCCGTCGACGGGGAGCACGGCGCCCGTGACGTAGGAGGACATGTCGCTCGCCAGGAAAACAAAGGCGTTGGCGACATCCTCGGGCTCGCCCATGCGACCCAGCGGAATGGTGGCGATGATGGGCTTGATGACCTCTTCGGGCAGGTTGGCGACCATATCGGTTTTGGTTACGCCGGGTGCGACGGCATTGACGCGAATGCCCATGGGGGCGAGCTCGCGCGAGAGCGACTGGACCATGCCGTTGACGGCAAACTTGGACGTGGGGTAACCGACGCCGGAGGGCTGACCGTACTTGGCGACCATCGAGCTCGTGGTGGTGATGGTGCCGCCGTGGCCGGCCTCGGTCATAATCTTGGCGGCCGCCTGGTGACCGTTAAAGACGGCGACGACGTTGAGGTCCATGACTTTGGCGAACTCCTCGGCCGTGTAGTCCAAAAGCGGCGAGCGCTGGGAGATGCCGGCGTTGTTGACGACCGTGTCCAAGCCGCCCATGTCGGTTGCAGCCTGGGTAAAAGCCTCGGTCACGGCCTCGAGTGAGGTGAGGTCGCAGGAGCGGCCCCAGACCTTGGCGTCGGGATAGGCGGCCGCCAGCTTCTCAACGGCCGCGTCGGCAGTCTCCTGGCGCGAGCCAAAGACGGTGACTGCGGCACCCTCTTCGATAAAACGGCAGGCGATGGCATAGCCGATACCGCGCGTGCCTCCGGTGACGATTGCTTTCTTGCCCTCGAGCAACATAGTGTTTCCTCTCATCGCGGGCGGACATTCTCAGCACAGCGTAGCGGTAGCCGGAATCGACCGCGTTTGCATATCGGTGAACGGTGGCGCGCGTTACCGATGAGCGGCTCGCGCAAATGTGCTCTGCCGTTGTGCTTAGGGCAGGAGGCAAAAGGGCTCCCGTCCTACATCGGACGGGAGCCCTCAAAGCGCGTATTGCTAGGCGAGCGTTGGGTTAGTTGGCCATGACGCCTTCGGTCCAGGCCTCGACGTTCTCGATGCGCAGGACGTTGGCGACCTCGGCCACGCAGTCGACGCTGGCAAGCTCGGCGGCGGCAGCCTGGACGTCCTTCTCGAGCGCGCGGTGCGTCAGGAAGATGACCGAGCAGGCATCGCTGACGCCCGACTTGCCGTCCTCGACCTGGTTGATGAGCGAGATCGAGATGTTGTGCTTGGCAAAGATATCGACCGTCTCGGACAGGGCGCCCACGCGGTCGGCGACCTTCAGGCGCACATAGTACTTGGTCTGGAGCTCGTCCATGGGCTTAAAGGCGAGGTTGTGGCCATAGGGCTCAATCTCGGGCAGCGGAGCCACGCCGCGGCTGATCTGCTCGGAGAGCGACAGGATATCGCCCACGACGGCGCTCGCGGTGGGGAAGGAGCCTGCGCCGGCACCGTAGAACATGGTCTCGCCCACGGCGTCGCCTACCACGTAGACGGCGTTCATGGCGCCGTTGACCTTGGCGAGCATGTGGTCGGCGGGGATCAGCGTGGGATGCACGCGGACGTCGACGCCGGCCTCGGTGTTGCGGGCGATGCCGAGCAGCTTAATGGTGTAGCCGAGCTCGCGGGCCTGGGCGATGTCCTCGGCGCCGATGGTGCGGATACCCTGCTGGTACACATCATCGGTGGTAACGCGGGTGCCAAAGCCGATGGAGGCGAGGATGGCCGTCTTGCTGGCGGCGTCGAAGCCGTCGACGTCGGCGGACGGGTCGGCCTCGGCGTAGCCTTTGGCCTGCGCGTCGGCGAGCACGTCGGCATAATCGGCGCCCTCGGCGTCCATGCGCGACAGGATGTAGTTGGTGGTGCCGTTGAGGATGCCGGCGATGGTCAGGATCTTGTTGCCCACCAGGTCGTGCTCGAGCGTGCTCACGATGGGGATGCCGCCGCCGCAGCTGGCCTCGCACTTAATCTGCACGCCGCACGCGCGCGCCTTCTCGGCAAGCGTCTCGACGTGGCGGCCCAACAGGGCCTTGTTGGCAGAGACGACGTGCTTGCCGTGCTCAAAGGCCGTGGTGAAGATCTCCGTCGCGGGATGCTCGCCGCCGATCAGCTCGACGACGATATCGACGGCGGGGTCGGTAACGACGTCATGCCAGTCACTCGTAAAGGCCTCGCGCTCAATACCGGCTGCCTCGGCCTGCTCCCAGGCAAGCGCGCAGGCGCGGGTCAGCTTAAGGTCGATGCCGTAGGCGGCCAGGTACTCATCGTGGTGGCTCTTGATCAGACGGGCCACGCCGCCGCCGACGGTTCCCAGACCGATCAGACCGACGTTCACGGTGCGTAGGGGTTCGCTCATAGATAGCTCCTTCGTGCATCTTATAGATTGATTGATCAAGTAATGTTGAGTGCATTCTAGCGTGAACCGAGAGCGCGCGCTCGCCAGGCAACAGGAGTCGCACAAAACGGCACCCCCGAAACGCTGCGGAAACATTGGAAACATGCTCGCTACAAACGAACTTCCGTAACAAACTGTCAACGTTTGCGCCATAAGGTTTGCCCCGTACCGCAAGACGGCCGCACCGCGGCCAGCGAAAAAAAGGGGGACACCATGTTCAACATCAACAGCACGCTCAGCCGTAGGAACTTTCTCGCCGGCGCCGCGGCGCTCGGCAGCGCTGCCGCACTCGCTGGTTGCTCGTCGGGTGGCTCGGACGGCGGCTCCGCCGATGGCGGTAAGACCTTCAAGATCGGTGTCATCGGCCCTCTGACCGGCGCCGCGGCAACCTATGGCGTTTCGGCCGAGAAAGGTGCCAAGCTCGCCGCCAAGGATTTCTCGACCAAGGAACTCAAACTCTCGCTTAAGTCCGAAGATGACGTTGCCGACGGCGAGAAGGCCATCAACGCCTTCAATACCTTGTGCGACTGGGGCATGCAGGCGCTCGTCGGCCCCGTCACGACTGGTGCCGCCGTCGCCGTCTCGGGCGAGATCGCCGACGATATGCTCATGGTCACGCCTTCGGCCTCGTCGCTCGACGTCACCAAGGATAAGACCACGGTCTTTCAGGTTTGCTTCACCGATCCCACCATGGGCGCCAGCGCCGCGAAGTTCCTGGCCGAGAAGTATGCAGACGCCAAGATCGCCCTGTTCTACAACTCCGGCGATACGTATAGCTCGGGCGTTGCCGACGCTTTTGCCGAGCAGGCCAAGGCGTCCAAGCTCGATATCGTCGATACCGAGACCTTTAAGGACGACTCTTCCACGAGCTTTACCAACCAGCTCACCAAGGCCAAGGAGGCCGGCGCCACGCTTATCTTTGCCCCGATCTATTACACGCCGGCGTCCGTCCTGCTCAAGAACGCCAAGGACATGGGCTACGAAATGACCCTCATGGGCACCGACGGCATGGACGGCCTGCTCTCCGTTGAGGGCTTCGACACCTCTCTTGCCGAGGGCGTGCTGCTCATGACCCCGTTCTCTGCCGACGATGAGAAGAACGCCGACTTCGTCAAGGCATATAAGGACGCCTACAACGAGACGCCCAACCAGTTTGCCGCCGATGCTTATGACTGCATCCACGCGATTGTCGAGGCAATCGATGAGGCGGACATCGACATTACGGTCGACGGCGCCGACATTGCCGGCGACCTTGCCAAGGCTATGCGCAAGATCAAGATTGAGGGCCTGACAGGCGAGCTCACGTGGAACGACGAGGGCCAAGTCGAGAAGCCCGCTACGGCCTATGTGATTCAGGACGGCAAGTACATCGCCGCCTAAGTGCATATAACGAGACCGGTGGGGCCATGTTATTCAGGGCAGGAAAGCTTGTAACAGAACGGAAACATTTCTTTCACACAATAAAGTCGCTAAACTGTATAAACCGAAAGAAATACGCATAATTATGGATAAATGGACAAGGCAAAAGAAAAGTTGAAATAATCGCCACTTTTCTCAACTAAAGCGTCTACTATTTTGCGAACGCCGAAGACGGCGGAGGATGGCCTGTCGGGTAACCGAAACCCGACGAGATTTGAGAGGAGAGCCGCATGTCGAGCCTCACCGGTAAGTCATTGAACCCTGTTATGAATCGCAGGAGCGTTATCGCGAGCGCAGCAGGTCTGGGGGCGATGTCCATTCTAGCTGGCTGCTCCTCCAACGGCGGCGACAGCGGTTCCGCTTCGAGCGACGCTTCGTTTAAGATCGGCACCATTGGCCCGCTGACCGGTGCCGCCGCGTCTTACGGCAAGTCCGTTACCCAGGGCGTCGAGCTTGGCTGCAAGGACTTCTCCACCAAGGAGCTGCCGCTTGCCAGCAAGGCCGAGGACGACCAGGCCGACGGCGAGAAGGCCGTCAACGCCTTTAATAACCTGCTCGACTGGGGCATGCAGGCCCTCGTCGGCCCGACCACCACGGGTGCGTCGGTTGCCGTTGCCGCAGAGTGCAGCAACGACCCCAAGACATTCATGATCACCCCGTCCGCGTCCTCCGAGGACGTCACCGACGGAAAGGATTGCGTCTTCCAGGTTTGCTTTACCGACCCCAACCAGGGCGTCAACGCTGCCAAGTTCCTGGCAGAGAAGTATGCGGACGAGAAGTTCGTGCTGTTCTATAACTCCGGCGACGCTTATTCTTCGGGCATTGCAGATTCCTTTAAGGCTCAGGCCGCTGAGTCTAAGCTCGAGATTGTTGACGAGGAGACCTTTAAGGACGACTCCGCTACGAGCTTTACCAACCAGCTGACCAAGGCCAAGCAGGCCGGCGCCACCATGATCTTTGCGCCGATCTACTACACGCCGGCGTCCGTCCTGCTCAAGAACGCCAAGGACATGGGCTACGACGTCAAGATGATGGGCTGCGACGGCATGGACGGCATCCTGGGCGTCGAGGGCTTCGACACCTCTCTTGCCGAGGGCCTGCTGCTCATGACCCCGTTCTCCGCCGACGACGAGAAGAACGCCGACTTCGTCAACGCTTACAAGGATAAGTACGGCGATACCCCCGACCAGTTTGCCGCCGATGCCTACGACGGCGTGCACGCGGTGGCCGAGGCCCTCAAGGAGGCCGGTCTTGGTGTCGACGCCGACCCGACCGAGGTCGCCGAGAAGCTGCCCAAGGCTATGCTCAAGATTACCGTTGACGGTCTGACCGGCAAGCTCTCCTGGAACGACAAGGGCCAGGTCCAGAAGGATCCTACGGCGTATGTCATCACCGACGGCAAGTACGTACTGGCCTAATAGGCCGCCTTACATAGAGCGGTTTTGATCCCAAGCAGGGGAGGTTTTCGCCTTCCCTGCTTGCTTGGTATCTGGGGACAACGTAACGTCCCTGTTTCATACATCAACTGGAAACCTATTCGAAAGGGGGATGTGGAACATGACGGTCTTTATCCAATACCTGGTCAACGGCCTGTCCATGGGCAGCGTCTACGCCATCATCGCGTTGGGCTACACCATGGTCTACGGTATCGCTAAGATGCTCAACTTCGCTCACGGCGATGTCATCATGGTCGGTGCCTATGTCTCGTTCTGCGCCACGTCGTATCTCGGCCTCCCGGGCTGGGCATCTGTAGTTCTCTCTTGTGTGGTCTGCACGGTTCTCGGTGTTCTCATTGAGGGTCTGGCCTATAGGCCGCTGCGCCAAGCAGGCCCGCTGGCCGTTCTGATCACGGCCATCGGTGTGTCCTACTTCCTGCAGAATGCCGCGCAGCTTCTGTGGGGCGCCACGCCCAAGAACTTCACTTCGCTCGTCACCTTCCCGGTGCCGGAGTTCTTGGCCAAGTTCAACGTAAGTGCCGTCTCGCTCGTCACCATCGTCGCCTGCCTGGTTATCATGGCCGGTCTGATGATCTTTACAGGTAAGACCAAGATGGGCAAGGCCATGCGCGCCGTGTCCGAGGACAAGGCCGCCGCTCAGCTCATGGGCATCAACGTCAACCGCACCATCTCGATGACGTTCGCCATCGGCTCCGCCCTTGCCGCCATCGCCGGTGTGCTCCTGTGCTCCTACTCGCCGGTTCTGCAGCCCACCACGGGCGCCATGCCTGGCATCAAGGCCTTCGACGCTGCCGTTTTCGGCGGCATCGGCTCCATCCCCGGTGCCTTTGTCGGCGGCATTCTCATCGGCATCATCGAGGCGATGGCGCAGGCTTACATTTCCACGAGCCTTGCCAACTCCATCGTCTTTGGCGTTTTGATCATCGTCCTGCTCGTCAAGCCTGCCGGCCTCTTGGGCAAGTACGTACCCGAGAAGGTGTAGGTGAGCGTTATGAAGTTTCTTACAGACAAGCAGACGCGTCACGACTTTGTCACGTACGCCATGTGCGTTGTGGCGTTCGCCATCGTGTTCTTTATGCAGTCTAACCACATGATTCCGCGCATGATTGTCGGTCAGCTGGTTCCCATCACGGCCTATATCGTCATGGCCATCTCGCTCAACCTCGTCGTCGGCATCGCGGGCGACTTGTCGCTGGGCCACGCGGGTTTTATGAGCGTCGGCGCCTATACGGGAATCGTCACCGCCGTCGCGCTGGAGAGCGCCATTCCGTCTGACCCGGTGCGCCTGATCATCAGCATTGTGGTCGGCGCTATCGCCGCTGCCATTCTGGGCTTCCTGATCGGTATTCCGGTTCTTCGCCTGAGCGGTGACTACCTGGCCATCGTAACCTTGGCCTTTGGCGAGATTATCAAAGAGATCGTTACCTGCCTCATTGTGGGCGTCGATTCCCGCGGCCTGCACGTGATCTTTAACATCACGGGCAATTCCACGATCGACGACCTACACCTGCTCGAAGACGGCACCGCTATCATCAAGGGTGCCCAGGGCGCATCTGGTGTTTCGACCTACTCGACGTTCCTTGCTGGCGCCATCCTGGTTATGGTTGCGCTCGTGATTGTGCTCAACTTGGTCCGCAGCCGCACCGGTCGTGCCATCATGGCCGTGCGCGATAACAAGATCGCTGCCGAGTCCGTGGGTATCTCCGTCACCCAGTACCGCATGATCGCCTTCGTGGTTTCCGCCGCTCTCGCCGGTGCTGCCGGAGCCCTCTTCGGCGGTAACTTCTCGCAGCTCTCCGCCACTAAGTTCGACTTCAACACGTCGATTCTCATTCTGGTGTTCGTGGTCCTGGGCGGTCTGGGCAACATGCGCGGTTCCGTCATCGCGGCGGCGCTGCTCACGGTGCTCCCCGAGCTGCTCCGTCAGTTCTCGGACTACCGCATGCTCATCTACGCCATCGTGTTGATTCTGGTCATGGTCTTTACTAACAACCCGCAGCTCAAGGCGTTCTTCGCGCGCATTAAGGACCGCTTTGCTTCCAAGAAGGAGGTGGCAACCGATGCCCAGTAAGTTTGAGTTCAACAAGGGCAAGATGGTCCCGTATCCTTCTGGCGCCATCGTTCCTGACCGCGACCTGGGCGAGCGCCCGGCGCTCGAGTGCATCCACCTGGGCATTGAGTTCGGCGGCCTCAAGGCGGTCGACGACTTTAGCCTGACCATCGGTAAGACCGAGATCGCCGGTCTCATCGGCCCCAACGGAGCCGGCAAGACCACGGTCTTCAACCTGCTCACCAAGGTGTACCAGCCCACGCACGGCACCATCCTGCTCGACGGTGAGGACACCTCGGGCAAGTCCGTCTACCAGGTCAACCGCATGGGTATCGCTCGTACCTTCCAAAACATCCGCCTGTTCAACACCATGACGGTGGAGGACAACGTAAAGGTCGGCCTGCACAACCAGGAGCGCTACTCCGGCTTTGAGGGCGTGCTGCGCCTGCCGACGTATTGGAAGCACGAGAAGGCCGCCCATGAGCGCGCCATGGAGCTTCTGTCCATCTTTGATATGGAACATCTGGCAAACGAGCAGGCCGGCTCGCTACCTTACGGCGCTCAGCGTCGTTTGGAGATCGTCCGCGCGCTTGCCACCAATCCCAAGCTACTACTGCTCGACGAGCCTGCCGCCGGCATGAACCCGTCCGAGACTGCGGAGCTCATGGCGAACATCGTCAAGATTCGCGACACCTTTGGCATTGCCATCATGCTCATCGAGCACGACATGTCGCTCGTTATGAATATTTGCGAGGGTATCTGCGTGCTTAACTTTGGCAAGGTCATCGCCAAGGGCACGGCCGAGGAAATCCAGAACAACGAAGCCGTTATTGAGGCTTATCTGGGCAAGCAGGATAAGGGGGAGAACTAAATGGCAGAGCCGATGCTTTCCGTCTACAACATCAACGTCTGGTACGGCGCCATCCACGCCATTAAGGACATCTCCTTTAACGTTAACGAGGGCGAGATCGTTGCCCTGATTGGCGCGAACGGCGCCGGCAAGTCCACGACGCTCAAGACTGTCTCGGGCCTGCTGCGCTCCAAGACCGGCTCCATCAAGTTTATGGGCGAGGACATTATCCATACGCCCGCCGACAAGCTGGTTGGCAAGGGCCTGTCTCAGGTACCCGAGGGGCGTCGTGCCTTTTTGCAGATGACGGTCGAGGAGAACCTGGAGATGGGTGCCTATACACAGCCCAAGTCCACGGTTGCCCCGGGCCTCGAACGTGTTTACGAGCAGTTCCCGCGCCTGAAGGAACGCCGTCGCCAGGTGGCCGGCACCCTTTCGGGCGGCGAGCAGCAGATGCTCGTTATGGGTCGTGCCCTTATGAGTAACCCCAAGCTGCTCATGCTCGACGAACCCTCCATGGGTCTGGCGCCGATCCTGATCGAGCAGATCTTCCAGATTGTCGAGGATTTGCACAAGGCCGGCACCACGGTGCTCCTGGTCGAGCAGAACGCGCAGATGGCGCTTTCCATCGCCACACGCGGCTACGTGCTCGAGACCGGCAAGATCACCATGACCGGCACCGGCCAAGAGCTGCTGCACGACGACAACGTCCGTAAAGCTTATCTTGGTGGTTAATCCATCCAGTAATAGGGGCGCTGACCAACTCGGTTAGCGCCCCTTTTGAAATGATCCGTTGGCTTGGTATTTAAAGTGCGACAATGCCGTGTGGAAATAGAAGTGTCATCTGGGGGTCCATCTATGCTGTACGAGTTTTGTGCCGAGAACTTTGAGCGGGTGCCGGCGGCCATTGCGGCCGGTGCGGGACGCATTGAGCTGTGCGACAACCTTGCGGTTGGAGGCACCACGCCCTCGGCCGGCGTTATCAGCGCTACGACCAGCTATGCTCGCGAGCACGATGCACGGGTGATGTGCATGATCCGTCCGCGTGGCGGCGACTTTCACTACAACCAGGACGAGCTGCGCATGATGGAGATGGACTTGGGCCTTGCCGTAAGTGCCGGCGTCGATGGCTTGGTCTTTGGCTGCTGCAAGCCTTGTGCCGGCGGATGGGCACTCGATGAACTTGCGTTGGGCGCCCTCGTGATGGCTGCGGGCTGCGCGACCGAGGAGTGCAAGCGCGAGCCCATCGACATTACCTTTCACATGGCGTTTGACCAGCTCTCGCCCGAGGCTCAGCTCGACGCGATTGACACGCTCGCCGACTGCGGCATAACGCGCATCCTGACGCATGGCGGTGCCGCCGGCACGCCGATTGAGGAAAACCTGGAGCATCTGTCCCACCTTATCGACTACGCGGACGATCGCCTGACCATCCTTCCCGGCGGCGGCATTTCCGCGGTCAACCGCGATACCGTGGCTGCGGCACTGGGCGTCTCCGAGCTCCATGGCACCAAGATCGTGCCGCTGGAGGTATAACCCGTGCCCCTGGTATTTGACGTTCAGCAGGCGAGCGGGAAGCCCGACGACAACCGGCGCCCTGGCACCGCGTGCCCCTTTTGCGATACCGAGGAACTCGCCAATATCATCCGGCGCGACGGTGACTGTATCTGGCTCGAGAATAAGTTCAAGACCCTGCGCGCCACCCGTCAAACCGTGCTGATCGAGTCGGCCGACCATGACGCAGACCTGGTGACCTATGCGCCGGACGAGCTGCATCATGTGATGCGGTTTGCCCTGGGTTGCTGGCAGCAGATGATCGATTCACGGCAGTATCGAAGCGTGCTCATGTACAAGAACAAGGGTCCGCTCTCGGGCGGTAGTCTCGTTCATCCGCATATGCAGATTGTGGGTTTGGAGCAGGAAGATGGCTATGCTTCGCTGACTTCCGCCAATTTCGAAGGCATCAATGTCTGGCAACAGGGGAGAATTGCGGTCAACATCTCAACCGAACCGATTATGGGGTTCTTTGAGGTCAACGTTTCAGCTCCGCGGGGAATCGCCGCCAGCGATGACACGCGGGACCAAGCCGAGGCGGATCTCTTCGCCGATGCGATCCAGGTAGCTCTGCGTTATATCCTAAACGAGCACCACGGTGGCCGTGCAGAGTCGTACAACTTGTTCTTCTATCACCTGGGCGGTCGGACCATTGCCAAGGCGCTGCCGCGTTGGGTGGTTTCGCCCTACTTTGTCGGCTATCGTTTGGCCCAGGTCAATGCCGAGACGACGCTCGATATCGATGCTGAGCGCCTGCGCGCGCATCTGGAAACGCTCGTATAGCAAGACTAACACCCGCGTAATGCGGACAGCCTAGCGTGCCATGGCGTCGCGGCCGGCCTCGACGCGCTTGCGCTGGGCAGCGCGCTCCTCGCCGGTTAGACGCTCAAAGAGATGCCCGATAAGCGAGGCAAGTACCTGCTGAAACAGCGTTCCGCACATGACGGGAAATACGACTTCGCCCGGAAAGTATTGCGTGGCGATGACGGCGCCCGAAGAGATGTTGCGCATGCCGCAGGTAAAGCACATGGTAGTCGTTTCGCTATACGGCAGATGCAGTGCGCGGGCGACCAGAATACCGACGACAAAGCCGCTGATGGCGAAGATCAAAATAAAGAGGGCGACTTCCAAGCGCACCGCGTTCATGTGCAGCACGTACTCGCTCATGGCGGTGGAGTTCGACGCGATAACACCCATCATCATGAACTTGCAGGCGGGCGAGAGCGCGGGGGAGAGCTTCTCGTGTCCCCATCCGCGCGTGAGTTCGTTAATCACGATGCCGAGCAGGGCGGGGATAGCGATCATGAAGGCCATGTTCTGCATCATGCCCGGCACGTCGATCGAGACGGTGGCGCCCAGCAAGAGCTTAAGCGTGAGCGGAATCGTAACGGGTGAGATAACCGAGGACGTCAGGATGATGGTGAGCGCGAGCGGGCCGTTGCCGCCGAACATGCTAATCCACATAAAGGCAGTGACTGCCACAGGTACGCTGTACTCGAGCACGATACCGCAGACTAGGTTGGGGTTGGAGCCAAAGAACAGCGACCCCATGGCATAGGCTGTTATGGGAATAAGCACCGCCGAGACCAGCAGCGCCAAAATCAGGTGCAGCGGACGGCGGAATACTTCGGCTACCTGATGGAAGGTGTTGCTGAGGGCACCTTGGAACGTCATAAAGGCAAACAGGGTGGGGACGATGGGCTTGAGTACGCCGATCTGCTGGGGAAAGAGCACGCCAAGCGTCACGCAAATCGGAACGATGATCTGCATATGCCCCGCGAGGAACTTACCCAGTCCAACCCATTGCTTCATATGCGCTTGTGACTCCCTTTGCTCGTGAATCCGTTTTGAATGGATATGCTAGACGCTCGCATGCGTCTGTGTGGCTGAAACGCCCGATTATTTCGAGGCTATTACCGCCCTCGTTTATCGAAACCACGGCGTGCTGGACGTTGTGCGTCCGCGCCGCACGGTATAATAAATCCGTTCAACAGATCTGCCTGCCGAAGCGGGTATACACAGAGGACTCATCGCTATGAACCGTGAGAGGTATCGCGGCGACCTGCCCCTATCGGGGGTGGGCGCCTATGTCATCGCTTAAGACAACGCATCGCTGGGCGGTCGCTCAGCAAAACCCCGAGCTCGAAAAGGAGCTTTCGGCTGGCCTGGGCATACCCGGGCTGGTGGCGCGCATTATGGTTGCGCACGGCATTACATCCATCGAGGAAGGTCAGCTTTTTCTGACGCCTTCGCTCGATCGCGACTGGGCGGACCCGCTCGTTATTCCGGGTATGGCGGTCGTCGTCGACCGCGTTGAGCGTGCTATTCGCAGCCACGAGCGCATCGCCGTCTTTGGCGATTTTGACGTCGACGGCATTACGTCGACTTGTCTGTTGACCGAGGCGCTGCGTTCGTTTGGCGCCAACGTCACGCCGTTTATTCCGCATCGTTTTGACGAGGGCTACGGCCTGTCGCGTGCGGCGCTCGACCGCGTTAACGAGCTCGCTCGCCCCCAGCTGATCGTGACCGTCGATAACGGCATTGCCGCCAAGGAAGAGGCCTCCTATCTGGAGAGCCTGGGGATCGATTTGGTGGTCACGGACCATCACGAGCCGTCCGACCAGGTGCCGCAGGGCGTGCCCCTGACCGACCCCAAGCTCGAGGACAAGGGTCCCTCGCGCGAGCTTGCCGGTGCCGGCGTGGCACTCAAGCTGGTGCAGGTCCTGGGCGAGCGTTTGGGCAAGCCGTCGTATTGGCGTTCGCTGATAGAGGTCGCGGCGCTGGGCACCGTGTCCGACATGATGCCGCTTACGCCCGAGAATCGCGCACTGGTCGCCGAGGGCATCCAGCAGATGCGCGTGACGGCCCGTCCCGGCTATATCGCGCTTGCCGCACTTGCCAAGGCCGATCTTTCTACCATTACGGCCGACGGCCTGTCGTTTTCGCTCATCCCCCGTCTGAATGCTGCCGGCCGCATGGCCGATCCCAAGCTGGCGCTCGACCTGCTGCTTGCCCGCGACCCCATCGAAGCGAGCGCGCTTGCCGCCGAGCTCGAGGAAATCAATCGCCAACGCCGCGAGATCGAGGCCGAGCTTACGCGCGATGCCATGGCGAAGGTCGAGGAGACTTATGACGGCGGGCGCGCAATCGTCGTGGGCGGCGAGGGCTGGCACGAGGGCGTCAAGGGCATCGTGGCGAGCCGCTTGACCAATCGCTATCACGTGCCGGCGCTGCTCTTCTCGATCGAGGATGGCGTTGCGCGCGGATCGGGCCGCTCGGTGGGCAAGATCAACCTGTTCGACGCCGTCGAGCGTTGCTCCGACCTGCTGATTCGTCGCGGCGGGCATGCCGGTGCGGTGGGTGTGACCATCGAGGCATCCAAGCTCGATGAGTTCCGCCGTCGCCTTTCGGCCGTGCTATCGGAGCTTCCCGCCGAGGACTTTGAGGACACTGACGAGGTTGCCGCCACCGTTGATCTCTCCGAGCTAAATATCGAGACCATCGAGCAAATTTCCCGTCTTGAGCCGTTTGGCCAGGGCAATAAGGTGCCGCTTCTGGCCGCCGAGGGCGTGACGATGTGCGATCGCGCCGTGGTGGGCAAAACCGGCGAGCACATGCGCTTTGTGGCGACCGATGGTGCCGCGAGTGTGCCGGCCATCATGTTCCGCGTGCCGCAGATCGATAGGCTCATCAATTGCGACAGCGCCGTCGACTTGGTGTTCGAGGCCGTGGCCGAGCATTGGCAGGGACGCGTGAAGCCCAAGCTCATGATCAAAGATGTCTTGGTGCGCGATACCGCGGCGCCCAATATCGACGATCCGGCATGTGAGCTTCGCCGCGGCGTGCAACCGGCGGATTCTGGTCTGCGCCTGGAGTCGCGTAAACGCGAGACGCTCGCCCAGCTTTCTTATACCGAGCTCACGCGCTCGCTTATCCATAGCTTTATCGGCTCGAACCAGCCGCATCGCGCGCAGGTCGAGGCACTCGACGCGCTTGCCGACCATCAGAGCGTTTTGGCCGTTATGGGGACGGGGCGTGGCAAGTCTCTGATTTTCCACGTGCATGCCGCGCGCGAGGCGGTTCTTCGCGGGCGTGCGAGTATTTTTGTCTATCCTCTCCGTTCGCTCGTTGCCGATCAGGCCTATCACCTTTCCTCGACGATGGCCGCGCTCGGCATTGGTGTCGGTGTGCTGACTGGCGAGACCGTGGAGGCCGTACGCGATGACGTGTTCGCCGGCCTTGCTTCGGGTCGCACCGGTATCGTTCTCACGACGCCCGAGTTCTTGTCTATCCACCGCGATCGATTTGCGCGTTCTGGACGTATTGGCTTCGTTGTTATCGATGAGGCGCACCATGCCGGTCTTGCTAAGGGTGGTGACCGGAGTGCATACCTCGATATGCCCGATATTCTTAAAGCCCTGGGCGACCCCGTTGTCATGGCGGCAACGGCTACCGCGACGGCTCCAGTTGTGGCAGAGCTTGCTCGCGTATTGCCGATTACCAGCACGGTGGTCGACGAGACCGTTCGCGAGAACCTACAACTCGAGGACGATCGTGACCTTGCGAGCCGTGAAAATCGCCTGGTTTCGATCGTTGCGACGGGGGAGAAGACCGTCATCTACGTGAACTCGCGCGACCAGTCCGTGGCGCTTGCCAAGACGTTGCGCAAACGTGTGCCCGACTGCGCGACCCATATCGCGTTCTATAACGCCGGGCTTGCGCGTTCCGATCGCCGACGCGTCGAGGAGGCGTTTCGAGATGGCAGCCTGAGCTGCATCGTTTCAACCTCGGCCTTCGGTGAGGGCGTCAACCTGCCCGATATCCGCCATGTCGTGCTCTACCACATGCCGTTTGGCGCGATTGAGTTTAACCAGATGAGTGGCCGTGCCGGCCGCGATGGGCAGCCTGCCGTGATTCACCTGCTCTATTCGTCTCGTGACGCTCGTATTAATGAGCGCCTGCTCGATTGTTACGCGCCCGAGCGCGATGAGCTTGTCACGCTCTATCGGGCGCTGCAGACCATGTGGCGCTCCAATCGTGGCAAGACGGGGGACGATTCATTCTGCGCAAGCGATATCGATATTGCGCAGATGTGCCTTGCAATCGACGCGCGCACGCCGGTCGATGAGCGTTCGGTGGCAAGCGGCTTGGGAATCTTCGAAGAGCTCGGTTTCTGTCACGTTTCGGGGTTTGACGATACCCGTCGCATCGCGATGACCGAAAACCCCGGGCGCGTGCAGTTGAGCAGGTCGATCCGCTATTTGGAGGGCTTGCGCTCGCGCATGGAGTTCTCGGCTTTCCGGAGTTGGGCACTCGATTCGTGCGCTTCTGATATGCTTACCAAAATTAACCGCCCGATCGTACCGCGGGCCTAGGGAAGGGGACCTCGATGGATGCCGCAGCCCGTACCGCCCATGATTCCGCCCTCCAGCCCTTTTCGGAGATGGAGCACTATACGCATGCCGATGATCTGCCGCCCGAGATTATGGCGGACAGCTACGACAAGCTGGAGCGCCTGTGCCTTAAATATATGAGTGAGGATGACTTCTCCAAGGTGGAGCAGGCCTACTGCTTTGCTGCCGAGAAGCACTGCAACCAAAAGCGGCGCTCGGGTGAGATGTACATTAACCATCCCGTCGAGGTGGCTATCATTTTGGCCGACCTTAAGATGGACTGCGATGTGGTGTGCGCTGCATTGCTGCACGATACCGTCGAGGATACCGATACCTCGCTTGCCGATGTTTCGGGTCTGTTTGGCGAAACCGTGGCAGAGCTCGTCGACGGCGTGACCAAGCTCACCAACATCGAAGTCGACAACATGGACGAAAAGCAGGCGCTTACGCTGCGCAAGATGTTCCTCGCCATGTCCAAGGACATTCGCGTCATCATCGTCAAACTCGCCGATCGCCTGCATAATATGCGCACGCTTGCCGCCCTGCGCGAGGACCGCCGCCTGTTTAAGGCGCGCGAGACCATGGATGTGTACGCGCCCCTGGCCGACCGCCTGGGCATGAGCTCTATCAAGTGGGAACTCGAGGATCTGTCCTTCTTCTACCTTGAACCCGACGCTTACCAGCGCATCGCCCGCATGGTGGCAGAGTCACGCGAGGTTCGCGAACGCTTTCTGGCCGAGACTATCAAGACGCTTACCGATGAGCTCGACCGCATTGGCCTTGAGGGTTTTCAGATCAACGGTCGTTCCAAGCACTATTGGTCCATCTATCAAAAGATGAAGCGCAAGGGCAAGGAGTTCTCCGAGATTTATGATCTGGTGGCGCTGCGCGTCATCACCCATTCGGTGCGCGATTGCTATTCCACGCTTGGTGCCGTGCATACTTTGTGGCATCCCATGCCCGGTCGTTTTAAAGACTATATCGCCATGCCCAAGGTCAATAACTACCAATCGCTCCATACGACGGTTATCGGCCCCACGGCCCGTCCGCTCGAGATTCAGATTCGAACCTACGAGATGCACGAGCAGGCCGAGTACGGCATCGCCGCCCACTGGCTATATAAGAAATCGGGCGGATCGTCTGCCTCCAAGACCAACGACGCACAGCGTCTGGACGATCAGATTAACTGGCTCAAGCACTCGCTCGATTGGGCAGCCTCTGACGAGATCACCGATGCCAAAGAATATCTGCACTCACTGAAGGTCGACCTGTTTGACCAGGAGATTTTTGTCTTTACGCCCAAGGGTGAGGTCATGGCGCTTCGTGCGGGCTCTACACCGCTCGACTTTGCCTACGCTGTTCATACCGAGGTCGGCAACCACTGCGTCGGCGCCAAAATCAACGGTGCGGTGGCTCCGCTCACGCACGAAATCAAGACGGGTGACCGTGTCGAGATCCTGACTAACAAGAGCTCCAAGCCGTCGCGCGATTGGCTCAAGATCGTCAAGACGCCTTCGGCCAAGTCAAAGATTCGCCGTTACTTCGCCGCTGCGACCAAAGACGATGACGCTGCTGCCGGTCGCGATATGCTGGCCAAGGACCTGCGCAAGCGCGGGTACGGCATCTCTACGCCGCGATCCACGCGTGCACTCAATGCCGTGGCGGAGCAGTTTAACTTCAAGCAACTCGAGGACCTGTTCGCAGCCGTTGGCGCGGGCAAGGTCGCCCCGCGCGCTGTGGGCAATAAGGTCGAGCAAATCTTGGATCCCAAGCCCGAGGAGCAGCTTACCAAGGCCGAAGCCATCGCTGAGGTCGTCAAGCAGCCTGCCCGCGGTTCCAACCGCAAACCGCAAAAGCGTGGCAAGAGTGCAAGTAACGGCATTATCGTCAAGGGCGAGAGCAACAGCGGCCTGCTGGTTCGTCTGGCGCATTGCTGCAATCCGGTGACGGGCGACGACATCGTGGGCTTTATCACGCGCGGTCGAGGCGTCTCGGTGCATCGTGCCAACTGCCCCAACGTCAAGGGTCTCATGGAACACCCCGAGCGCATGATTGACGTGGAGTGGGATGGTGCTGCCGATACGCTTTTCCAGGTCGAGATCGTGGTCGAGTGCTTGGATCGTATGGGCTTGCTCAAGGATGTCACCATCGCCATTGGCGATGCAGGCGGAAATATCCTTTCCGCCGCTACCTCGACCAACCGCGAGGGCATTGCGACCCTGCGCTTTATGGTCGA
Organism: Collinsella sp. Sow4_D11; assembly: GCF_052116465.1. Lineage (NCBI taxonomy): Bacteria > Bacillati > Actinomycetota > Coriobacteriia > Coriobacteriales > Coriobacteriaceae > Collinsella > Collinsella sp. Sow4_D11. The sequence goes on from NZ_JBQKLA010000011.1 coordinate 63,393, forward strand.
GATTTCGGACGCGAGCGGTCTGGATCCGCTGCTGGCATCCATCAGCAGTGTCGACTCGGTCTATGACGCACGCCGTCTGATGCCTGGCGAGGGTGGGGCTCAGCTTAAGCGTCGCGTATAGGCGTGACGAACGCACAACGGTAATGATATTGGCTACGTTCGAGGCATCGTTTGATGCCTCGACGCTTGTAGAAGGAGGACGTGCTCATGGTCACTGCAGCTTTGGACTTAACCCCTCGGGGTACGGCTTCGATCGAGGCGCTTGTAAACGGCCCCATTCAGACCAACAGTTACGCCGTAATCTCGAGCGGCGAATGCCTGATTATCGATCCGGCCTGGGAAGGTGAGCGTCTTGTGGAACATATCTATGCCAAGCATCCTGACGCGCACGTGCTAGGCGCTGTCTGCACCCATGGCCATGCCGATCACGTAGGTGGCGTTGCCGGAGCGCGAGCCGCCGTCGGTAAGGGTTTCCTATATGAGTTAGGTGCGAAGGACGTGTTGGTATCTCGTGAGAATATCGAGGAGCAGCGAGCGATGTGGGGCATCGATACGCCCGATCCGGGCGAGCCGACGCGATTGCTTGCTGAGGGCGATACGATTGAATTGGGCGATATCTGCCTGCAGGTGATCGAGACGCCCGGTCACACACCGGGTGGCATTGTCTTGTTCGCCGCCACCGAGCAGGGAAGCATCGCCTTTGTTGGCGACACCCTGTTCCCGGGCAGCCACGGCCGCACCGATCTCGCCGGTGGAGACGAGGCGGCGATTCTGCGCTCGCTCTCCAAGCTCGCCCAGCTGCTTCCAGCCGATACCGTTTGTTTAACGGGGCATGGTGATTCGACCACTATGGCGCGCGAGCTCATGCAGAACCCTTTCATGCAGATGTAGCTTTGTAGTCAGCTGCTTAAGCACGAGAAGTGTCCAAACGTCAAGATATTTTCCCCAACGGGCCGATTCCGTAGGGCAAACGGTCAAAAAAAGTCTGTTTGGACGATATTCGTGAACAAACGAACGTTTACGCTCGGGTACGCCGTGGTAAAATCTCATGCGTTATCGGAGCAACCTTACAGGAGGTTTCTTTTATGCTCGTCAACGCAGCAGACATGCTCAAGAAGGCCGAGGCCGGCAAGTATGCTCTCGGTGCCTTCAACACCAACAACCTCGAGTGGACTCTGGCTATTCTCCAGGCCGCCGAGGAGGCCAAGTCTCCGCTGATCCTTCAGTGCACCGCTGGTGCCGCTAAGTGGATGGGCGGTTTCAAGGTCTGCGCCGACATGGTCAAGGCTGCCGTCGAGGCCACGGGTGTTACCGTTCCCGTCGCCCTTCACCTCGATCACGGTTCTTACGAGGACTGCTTCAAGTGCATCGAGGCCGGCTTCACGTCCATCATGTATGACGGCTCTCACGAGGAAACCTTCCAGCTTAACCTCGATCGCACCAAGGAGCTCGTTGAGCTTGCCCACTCCAAGGGCATGTCCATCGAGGCCGAGGTCGGCGGCATCGGCGGTACCGAGGACGGCGTGACCTCCAACGGCGAGCTCGCTGACCCCGCTGAGTGCAAGCAGATTGCTGACCTGGGCGTCGACTTCCTCGCCTGCGGCATCGGCAACATCCACGGCGTGTATCCCGCCGACTGGGCCGGTCTTTCCTTCGAGCGTCTGAGCGAGATCAAGGCTCAGACCGGCGACCTGCCCCTCGTTCTGCACGGTGGTACCGGCATCCCCGAGGATCAGATCAAGAAGGCCATCTCCCTGGGCATCTCCAAGATCAACGTCAACACCGACCTGCAGCTTGTCTTCGCTGCCGCCACGCGTGAGTACGTTGAGGCTGGCAAGGATCAGCAGGGCAAGGGCTATGACCCCCGCAAGCTCCTGAAGCCTGGTCGCGAGGCCATCGTTGCCCGCACCAAGGAGCTCATGGAGGAGTTTGGCTCCGTCAACAAGGCGTAAGTAGCGGTTTAACTTCCCGCCGGAGGCCCCGTTTCCCCTACGCTGTTTCCCTCGCGCTCACCTGGCTTCGCCAGAAGTCGCGCGATGGAATCAGCTCCGGGGAAACGGGGCCTCCTTCGTTAACTCGCTACGGGGTTACTGGGCTGAATTATTTATTTGACTACCGTTCAGCGGTGTTGATGGCTCCCTTGTTGGGGCTTTCTTTTTATGTCGGTACAATGGTCTCGGGTTGTCGTTCTGCGTGGGAGTGGTTATGGCTGTCGTTAATGTTTTGCCTGCCGATGGAAAGGTTGTTGCCGAGGGCCCCGTTGGTTGCTCTGTTGATGTTTGTTGTGATGATTTCCGGCATCTCGACATTGGATTGCCACCTGAGATCCTTCGTCTCAAGGACGCCGGGTACCTGGCGCAGGCTGTTGCGGCTTGCGACCGTCTTTTGGAGCAGAGCCCTGATCCCTCGTTGGCCGCTTGCGTTCGTGCCGAGCGGTATCGCATGATCGAGACGTCGTTTCATTTTTCGGTGTCGCGCGATCAGGCTATTGCGATGATCCGCGAGGAGTGGCCGGAGTTTACCGAGGATCAGTTTGACGACCTAATCGATCGCAAGCGCATCGACTGGCGCTTTATCGATGGTGAACTGTTCGTTCTCGACAACTTCCTTGATTCTTTGCGTGTGTATCCCAAGGAGGTTCCGGGCCTGCGTCCCGATTCTACGGATGGAACTGCGCTGCGCAACCAGATGCTTAAGAAGATGGAATCACAGGGCGGGCTGTCTCGTGCCATTACGCTTAAAGCATCCGTGTCTGTTCCCGGTGCTCTGGAGGGGGAGACCGTTCGCGCATGGCTTCCCGTTGCCGCAGCCTGCCGCCAGCAGTCTCATATCGAGATTCTCGATATGACGCCGGAGGGGGTCCTTGCTCCCGCGAACGCTTTGGCGCGTACCGCCTCGTGGGTTTCCTCGGCTGATCGATCGTTCTCAGTGACCTATCGTTATCTGATTGATGCCGCTTATTGCGATATCTACGGGGGAGCGCTTCCGGCGCATCCGTGTATGGACGCGCCGCTGCCCAAGGATATTTCCGAGGACCGACCGCATATTGCGTTCACGCCGTATCTGCAGCAGCTGACCGAACATGTTGTCGATGGTCTCGAGGATCAGCTCGACCGCGCTCGGGCTATCTATGATTATTTGACGCATCATATCGACTATCGATACCAGCCACCGTATCTGCTTCTGGGCTCTATCGCCGATGACTGCGCGCATTCGCTTCGCGGTGATTGCGGTGTTATGGCACTCACGTTTATCACCATGTGCCGCATCGCCGGCGTGCCCGCACGTTGGCAGAGCGGCCTGTACGTTGCGCCCGACTCGGTGGGCTCGCATGACTGGGCGGAGTTCTATACACCGCAGACGGGTTGGCTTAACGCCGATGTCTCGTTTGGCTCCTCGGCACGCAGGATGGGGGAGGAATGGCGCCGCCGCCACTACTTTGGCAACCTCGATCCATGGCGCATGGTGGCAAACTGTCGGTTCCAGGCAGAGTTTGAACCCGTCTTTGACGGTATGCGTGAGGACCCCTACGATAACCAGATGGGCGAGGCCTCGGTCGACGGTCGCGGATGCCGCCAGCGCGAGATGCTCCGCACGGTCGAACTCATCGAAATGCTCGAAGTTCCATTTTCGGACTAATCTACGGAAAGCTGTGATAAACTAACTCACGCAATACGTGCCCGAGTGGCGGAATTGGCAGACGCAGTGGACTCAAAATCCACCGTTGGCAACAACGTGCGAGTTCGAGTCTCGCCTCGGGCACCATACATGCAAAAGAGCGTTCAAGGGGGTTAAGGCCCCCTTTTTCGTGCCGAACTCGCGTGAGCGCGCGGAGCGTTAAGCAAACAGGCCTGTGGCCTGTTTGTAGCGGAGCGTGGCGAGGGCGCCATGCGCCCGAAGCCCGGGGCTTCGCGAAGCGAAGGCCCTTCGAGTCTCGCCTCGGGCACCATACATGCAAAAGAGCGTTCAAGGGGGTCGAGGCCCCCTTTTTCGTGTACGTAATGTGATAACGAGCGGTACGTGTTATTATCGCCAAGGCGTTGTTTCCGCAATGCCCTAAAGAGGAACCCGAGGGTTCCCACCTTTTGGCGCCAATGAGCAGCTGACTGGTCATACAACTTAGATTCTCTTCCTCATATCGAGGATGTCTATGTGTACGACCTGGTTGCAAAAAAGCGCCGGGTTATTTTTTTATGAATGGAGGTAGGGAAAATAGCTAAGTCTGATGACACCCGCATCAACGACGAGATCACTGCATCTTCGTGCCGTTTGATTGGCGTCGATGGCTCTCAGCTCGGCCTGTTCGCCATCCGCGATGCCCAGCGCGTCGCCGACGATCAGGGTCTCGACCTTGTCGAGATCGCTCCCAACGCGGAGCCGCCGGTCTGCAAGGTCATGGACTACGGTAAGTTCAAGTACCAGCAGGCCATGAAGGCCAAGGCTGCTCGTAAGAACCAGTCCAAGGTCGAGGTTAAGGAAATGAAGTTCCGACCCAAGATCGACGTTGGCGACTACGAGACCAAGAAGGGCCACGTTCTGCGTTTCCTCAAGAAGGGCGCACGCGTTAAGATCACCATCATGTTCCGCGGCCGTGAGATGGCTCACCCGGAGCAGGGTCTTAACGTTCTCGAGCGTCTCGCCGAGGATCTTAAGCCTTACGCTACGGTCGAGTCCAAGCCTAAGATGGAAGGCCGTAACATGCTTATGCTGCTCGCCCCGATTAAGGGCGCCTTTGATGAGGATAAAGCGGCAAGTGATACTAAGTAACTAGTGTTCTGTAACCGATTAAGGAGTATTTCATGCCTAAGATGAAGTCCCACAGCGGCACCAAGAAGCGTTTCCGCAAGACTGGTACCGGCAAGCTTATGCGCGCCAAGGCTTTCAAGAGCCACATCCTGAGCAAGAAGTCCACCAAGCGTAAGCGTGGCTTCCGTCAGGAGACCGAGATCGCCGCTGCCGACCGCAAGGTCATCAAGTCGCGTCTCGCCTAAGTTAGCGTTCCCGTTTTTCGTTTAACCGTCTAGGAGTTGATAGAACATGGCACGTATTAAGCGCGCTGTTGCCGCCAAGAAGAAGCGCCGTACCGTTATGCACCGTGCGAAGGGTTACTACGGTGCCGCTTCGCGTACTTACAAGCATGCTAAAGAGCAGGTCCAGCACTCTCTGCAGTATCAGTACCGTGACCGCCGCAATAAGAAGCGCGAGATTCGCTCTCTCTGGATCACCCGTATCAACGCTGCTGCTCGCCTGAACGACATCTCTTACTCTCAGTTCATGCACGGCCTGAAGGTCGCCGGTATCGAGCTCGACCGCAAGGTCCTGGCTCAGATGGCTTACGAGGACATCGAGTCTTTCAACGAGCTGGCTACCATCGCCAAGAAGGCTCTCGAGGCCTAATTGATTCTCTTGAATCGCTAGGGGAGTGTCGCGCTGTGCGCGGCGCTCCCTCTTTTTATCTAAGGCGCTGGTTTATATAGCAAAAGCGCGGGTAGATAGACACTTACAGGTGACCGATCTTTATATATCTCTTAACCGAAGGGTCATCATCTGATACGTGCAGTATTTCTGCACCAGCCTTTCTATTACTTATATAGAAAGCGATATATTGTGTAGGACTTATGAAGAGTGGAATTGACGTCCCACATCGCTTCGCGGTCTGGCAATATATCTCCTTGCCGCGCGGCCCGGTCGGACCGGGAACCGGCGCAGGCGTGCACCTTGAGAACCGGATACTGCGAGGATGGACACACCAGATGTGTCGCATCCGGGCAGACATCGAACCATTTGAAATGGTCTGACTTGGATTCGTTTTTCGCAAGGCCGCCGAGAGGCGGCCCCGAGAAATTCCTTTTCCTATCAAACAGAACCATATGAATCGAACGGAACCGATCAGCGAATGACTGAGAGGACCGGACGGGCTCGAGGCCCATATATTTTGGACGGAGAGTTCGAT
>NZ_JBQKLA010000012.1:0-63607 GCF_052116465.1 Collinsella sp. Sow4_D11
CGTAAAGAAAACGCGGAGCGTTTTTAGCGAGCGGGCGAGCGCGCCGGCAGGCGGGCGAAGCCGGTGCGGATCCGCGAAGCGGATGCGCGGAATCCTATACGCCGCACCAATCGAACTTGAAGCCTCCGGCAACGGGGGCTTTTCTTTTTTGAAGCCATGCATGGATTCGAACCTCGGTCGAGGCGCGAGCAGCATAATCGCCACATCGTAAAATTTTTTCAAATTGTCGCTTGACCCGTCGGGGCCTCGCGTGCATAATAATCCGTGCGTTGCGGCGTTACCTCAGCTGGATAGAGGGTCTGACTACGAATCAGAACGTCATAGGTTCGAATCCTATACGCCGCACCAATTGACTTTAAAGCTCCCGGCAACGGGGGCTTTTCTTTTTTGGAAGCCATGCATGGATTCGAACCTCGGTCGAGGCGCGAGCGTAAAGAAAACGCGGAGCGTTTTTAGCGAGCGGGCGAGCGCGCCGGCAGGCGGGCGAAGCCGGTGCGGATCCGCGAAGCGGATGCGCGGAATCCTATACGCCGCACCAATTGACTTTAAAGCTCCCGGCAACGGGGGCTTTTCTTTTTTGGAAGCCATGCATGGATTCGAACCTCGGTCGAGGCTCGAGCGTAAAGAAAACGCGGAGCGTTTTTAGCGAGCGGGCGAGCGCGCCGGCAGGCGGGCGAAGCCGGTGCGGATCCGCGAAGCGGATGCGCGGAATCCTGCACGCCGCACCAATTGAGCTTAAAGCCTCCGGCGACGGGGGCTTTTCTTTTACGCCGCCATTCGACCCCAGACATTCGACTGGAATCGTGCGCCTCCGCCCGCGGGAGACTATTTCTTATCGACTCGTGTAAGATTCCGAGTAGATGTCGCGGTCCGTCCGCGACCACTCCTTCGCTAGACGACCGATCAGGGTGATATTTCGTGGCAGAGCGTCCGACATACAAGCTCAGGTTTCTCGACCCCAAAAAGCGTTTTCCATCGATGCCAGAGCAACCCGCGGGGCGCTCGTATGGTGTTGTCTGGAAAGTTTTTGGCGAGGATCCTAAAGAGTCTTGCTACGTCGTCGAATTCGTAGGCAAAAGCCACATATCGCTTTTGGGCTACGTGAGCGTGTCAGGTGAGGTCTATAAGGTTGACGGCCCTGTTCAGAAAGTGCCATTGCCCAAGAACCCCGACATGAAATTGATCCTTGACGAGTCCGATTCCAGTGTTGGCGAGATTTTGGTGCGGGGAGCCAACGGTGCAATGCGCGCTTGCGCGCGAACGGTCGGCTCTCCCGAAGGGGCCATGCGTGAGCAGTCCGACCACGAGACATGGAATTCGAGCCGTGCTCTCCCTTATGGCGAGTTTATGGCCTCGATGTTCTTGCGCTACGTGATATTTGCCGACCCCAAAAACGCCCTTGCGAACACGGTACCTGCCGACGAGCTCGATGAGGGTATAAAAAACACCGCCAACAAGATCAAACTCGTAAAGTTGCCCGAGCCGGTCGAGGTGTTTTTGGGCTTTAACACGGCACCGCTCCCCGATGCTATCGAGACACTGCTCTACCGCGTTGACCATGCCGATAATCCGAGTGGTATCGAGCGTTATGCCGCCGCCCTTATGAGCGAGGTCGATTTGCCCCGACTGCGCACCATCGCTGCCAAGTCCGAGATGGGTCTAGCGCGTATCGACCGCTCAAAGCTGTTCTATCTCAATTTTGATCGTAGCCTGCTGGACCAAGACGAGATTGACATGCTGCTTGCTATCGAGTGTCGTCTTAACCGCCTCTCCGGCATCCTTGAGCGCATCGGGGCCGGATTGGCCCCTGCGGCATCCTCGCCGAGCCTTGAGGGCTGCGCGCTCTTTGACGCGTGGCATATCGCCAAGACGACCAGCGATGTTCCCCGACTGCTCGATACGGCCTCGAGTGACAACCCGTGGGGCAAACCGGGTACGGTAGCTTGCCAGCCAGGCGGTGAGTGGGACGTGCGCACCCGTTTTGCGCGCGCGGTCGAAGCCCTCAACGTTGTCACGCGGCTTGACTATACCTATCGGGCAAACGTTGCCGAGGGGATTATGCTCGTTCGGTTTGGGCGCTCGGTCGTGGACGCCATGCCCCAACGTGAATACGACGCCCAGGATGACGTCTGGCGTGAGTTGGATGAGCCTAAGCGCGCAGCATGGGCCACCGAGCACGATGCGCGCGTGGCGCTCACGCTAGCAGCGGCTTGTTTTGCTGCCGGTGCCAGCATTACGCGCTGCTACGTTCAGATTGCGGCTCCCGATGGCGAGCAGGGTGAGCGCATTGTTGCAACATATTCCTTTGGGCGTGCGGCCTATCTGGCCAATTGCGTTCCCGCCGCTAAGAATTTTGAAAGCATGGATATGGATGATATGCCGTGCAAGCGCATGCTTGAGGCATATGAGTCGGACGCGCCGGATGCGATTGAGCCCGCTGAGGTTCATGCTCGCCCGCGTGACGACCACCGTTCGCTGCCGCCGGCGTTGCGCGACCTGCTGCTTGCCGATACGGCTGATGAGCTTGAGGTTATGGAGGAGGGCGATGACCCGTATGTGGCGCGCGTCGCTGAGTTGCGCGAGCGGGCAAAAGTCGACCGCGCGGGTGCGTTTGAGGGCTTTTCCCGTCTTGTTGAGGAGCTGGAGGCCAAGTGCGCCGTTGCCGAGCTTTTGGCGACAGGACCAGTCCAGACGCTGTTTTGCGACAACCAACTGGTGCGTATGGTGCTGCCGGTAATGGAGGAAGACCGCTCCGTTCGTATTTTGCGCGCTCCCGATGCGCTGTACTTTGCCCAGCATGAGATTTGCAGCTTTTACGCCGATCAGGAGGATTTTGAGCGGGCATTGCCCGAGGTGCGTCATCTTTACGATCTGGCGCGCTCATCCATGCAATCACACTTTGCACTCATCAACGTGTTGGCGCGTCTGGAGCGCTATGACGAGGTCATTGAGGTGGCGCGCCACGGCCTGCGCATTGCCAGTGACCGTTCCGCAATCGGCTACCTGTTCTATCGCCTAGCGTTTGCCTACTGGAACTGCGATCAGCTCGAGCTGGCGTTGGCGTGCTACCGCTTGGTACCGCGCGGCGAGGAGTCGGGTAGCAACGCACTGGAGGAAATGCAGGGCCTTATGAACGAGATGGGTGTCAATGAGCCACCGACGTTCGAGGAAGCGGTTGAGACCATCAGTAAGGCGGGGCTCGAACTGCCGCCGGTGCCCGCCGTGTCTAACCAGCTGGCAGACGCTGCTGTGCAGCTGGTCGATAACGGGTTCTTTTTCCTGGCACGCGTCTGCATCTTCCAAATGTGGCGCACGATGGGAAACGATGAGCTCGGCTCCCTCAGCCGGTCGTTGGGATAGGCGAAGCTTGCAAGGAGGAAAGGCTGCTGGGCAATTTGAAAATCCCCCTTGCCCATCCTCGACTGTTTGGTTACTATGGAACGGCTGTTACGGAGAGCTGACCGAGAGGCCGAAGGTGCTCGCCTGCTAAGCGAGTATGCCCCAAAAGGGCATCTGGGGTTCGAATCCCCAGCTCTCCGCCAGTATGACTTGAAAGAAGGGTCCCATTTGGGGCCCTTTTTTGATTAGAAGAATGTTAACTGGGGATTCGAACCCGAGAGGGCACGGGCGTTAAGCAAACGCGAAAGCGTTTGTAGCCCGTGGGCGAAAAGCCGCTAGGCTTTGAAGCCGGAGGGCATGCGTAGCATGCCCGGACATCCCCAGCTCTCCGCCAGTACGAATTTGAAAAAGGGCTCCGTAAGGGGCCCTTTTTGGTATGGAGAACGTTAGCTGGGGATTCGAACCCTCAAAAAATGAGGCGCCCCGTTGGACGCCTCATTTGGTTCGATGTGATATCGCTTTGGCCCTACACCTCAGGAGCCTTGGCTACGGTCTCGCTCTCGGCTGTGAGCGGGCGGTTGTCGATGCGGCGGCCCAGGCGGTCGAGCTTCACGAGCAGCCACTCGATGGGATTGGGCCCCGTTCCTTCCTCGTCGGCAACCAGGTCCATGACGGCAATCTTGGTGCCGTCCTGCTTAAGCGTAACGCTGCCCACCTTATCGCCAACATGCACCGTGCCCGAAAGGTCATCGTAGCTAACCTTTTCGGTCACTTCGCCGGCGAGTGAGAACACCGTTGCCTGCGCGGTGGGGTCGGCAAGCGTGGCGTCGATCGTTTTGTCTGTCCAGTCGGTTTGACTGACACGTGCCATCAGCGGGTTTCCGTTGGCGGTCTTCTTTTGCGTATTGGCGATTTCGACCGTTACCTTGTGGTCGTAATACCAACTAGCAAGTGTGGCCGTATCGGCAAAACGCTGGTCGGTGGTGCTGGAGTTCAAGACAACGGTATAGATCTCGTCGCCATCGCGATTGTAGGCGCTTGCAAAGCAGTATCCGGCATCGTCGGTGGTGCCGGTCTTACCGCCGATATTGCCGTCTTGGTCCAATAAAACATTGTGCGTTTCCATGGAATGCGAATGATCGGAGCCGTCGGCGCCCGTCACTTCGATCCAGGGCTCTTTGCTCGCCATGACTTCGCGAATCGTGTCGTCCTTCATGGCCTCTTGCATCATCAATGCCACATCGTGTGCGGTTGAATGCATATCGCCGGCCCATTCGTCAAAATCCAGCCCGTGCGGGTTCTCGAAGAGCGTTCCCGTGCAGCCGAGCTTCTTGGCCCGCTCGTTCATGGCTTTTACAAACGTAGCGACGGCATCTTTGGTCTTGGGGTCAAGTTTTTTGCCCACGTGTTCGGCAAGCGCGATGGCGGCGTCGTTGCCTGAGGGGATCATCAGGCCGCGCAGCGCTTGCTCGACGGTGAGCTCGTCGCCTTCGAGGAGTCCCGCGGTCGAGTTGCCTACGGCTGCCGCCGCGTTGCTCACGGTGATTTTCTCGTCCATTTTGCAGTTCTCGACCGCGAGGATTGCAGTCATGACCTTGGTGATCGAGGCGATTTTGACTTGCTCGTCAGCGCTACGGGCATAGTAGACGGTGCCGTTTTTACCCATGACAAACGCATTGGAGGCATCGATATCGGGCAGGTCTTCGGCTGCAATGCCGCGTGCATCGGCGGCTTTGCCGCAGATGTTATCGGTCGTGAGCACTTGGGCGCCGGCGACGGACGGAATACCGGCGACAAGGGCGACGGCGCAGGCAAGGCCAACGGTCAGCTGCGCGGAACGCTTTACAAGAGGGGTAAGATGCTTCACTGATTTCGCTTTCGACGGGATGGTCTCCTTTGGCTCTAGAGTATATCGTTTACCGGCTGTGCCGCTTGGGGTTTGGCGCGTAAGGTTTATCTTCGTGTCTGAGCGGACGCTTGGGTGTGCACGGTCGATATGATTGCCCGTCGCGTATCGAGGAGGTCCTTACAAATACTTGACAATACCCTCACGCATATATGAGCTGCGATTTTTACTATCGATACTGCTGATTTGATATCGATGTGGAGGTATGCGGTATGACGGCTGCTGCGGCTGTGGGGCCCACGGAGCTCGAGGAGCTAATGGAAGCGCAGGCCGAGGCCGCGCATGAGCGCGAAGTTGGGGATGCGACTCGCCCCACGGCAGAGGACCTTGCCGCCTCGCCGACGCGCATCGATGTCGAGGGCCTCGACCTGTTCTATGGCGATCACCACGCGCTTAAGGATGTGTCCATCAAGATCCGCGACAAGCAGATTACCTCGTTTATCGGTCCTTCGGGCTGCGGCAAGTCGACGTTGCTGCGTTGCTTTAACCGCATGAACGACGGCATCAAGGACTGCCGCATCGAGGGCAAGATTGCGCTCGATGGTCAAGATATCCTGGGCGATTACGACATCTGCCGCCTTCGTCAGCGCGTGGGCATGGTGTTCCAGCGCCCCAACCCGTTTCCCATGAGCATCTACGACAACGTCGCCTATGGCCCCCGCGGCATGGGTGTGCGCGATCGCGCTGTGCTGGATGAGCTGGTCGAGGATTCCCTGCGCCGCGCTGCCCTGTGGGACGAAGTCAAGGACAAACTCAAGGAGTCTGGTCTGGGGCTTTCGGGCGGACAGCAGCAACGTTTGTGCATCGCCCGTGCGCTTGCCGTGCGGCCCGATATTCTGTTGATGGACGAGCCGACCTCGGCGCTCGATCCCGTGTCGACGCTCGTGGTGGAGCAGCTGGCCTGCGAGCTCAAAGAGACCTGCACGCTCGTGGTCGTTACACACAATATGCAGCAGGCGGCGCGCATATCCGATTCCGTCGCGTTTTTCTTGCTAGGTGAGTTGGTGGAGCACGCGCCCACCGCTCAGCTTTTCAAAAATCCTACCGACCCGCGTACGGCAGATTATTTGACGGGACGTTTTGGCTGATACCATCTAGTAAAGGTACCTTTAGGATTAAGATGCGGTCATGCCGGCCGCAAAGGGGTTCAACATGATCTATTACGTCGAGGACGATGACAACATCAGGGATTTGACGGTCTATGCGCTGTGCAAGCAGGGGATCGAGGCCGAAGGCTTTTCGTGCGACGGTGAGTTTAAGGCTGCCGTGGCGCGACGGGTGCCCGATGCCGTGCTGCTCGATATCATGCTGCCCGATACCGATGGCTTGGCGATTATGCGTCGCCTGCGTGCCGATCGCCTGACGGAGACGGTGCCCATCATGATGCTTACCGCCAAGGATACCGAGCTCGACAAGGTGATGGCGCTCGATGGCGGTGCCGACGATTATCTGACTAAGCCGTTTTCGCTCATGGAGCTTGCGAGCCGCTGCCGCGCACTGCTGCGTCGCGGCGGCATGGTCAAGCAGGCGAGCGATGTGCTCAGCGTGGGCGATATCGTGCTTTCGCCCAGCCATCGCGAGGTGACCGTTGCCGGCGAGCCGCTTAAGCTCACCCTGCGCGAGTTCGACCTGCTCGAGTACCTCATGCGCAAGCCCGGCGTGGTCTTTACCCGCGAGTCGTTGCTGCAGAGCGTGTGGGGTTGGGATTTCGACGGCGGTTCGCGCACCGTTGACGTGCACGTGCAGACGCTTCGCCAAAAACTGGGCGAGCATGCCAGCGCCATCGAGACCGTGCGCGGCGTGGGCTACCGCTTGGCCGAGCCTTCTGCCGGTGACGGTGCCGAAGGTGACGACACCGCGGCCACCGCATCGGAGGAGTAACCCGTGGTCTTCGCCCCCCAGGGAAAACATACGCTGTCGCACCGCGTTTTTGTGACGATCTTTGTTTGCGCCATGGCGGTTATCGTGGCGTTTACGGTGCTGGGTGCGTTCTTTGTGCAAAACACCTTGGCGGATGCCACGAGTGCCAATCTGGCGCAGGAAACCGAGCTCATTGCTGCCGCCCTCGACGAACAGCAGGAGCCCATCCCGTTCTTGCGTAGCCTCGATCGCGAGGACTTGCGCATTACGCTGATTAACAAGGATGGATCGGTTGCCTACGACAACGAGGCGTCGCCTTCCTCACTGCCCAACCATGGCGATCGCCCCGAGGTCATCGAGGCCTTTGAGAGTGGTTTGGGTTCCGCGGAGCGTGCAAGCTCTACGCTCGACGAGATTATGCTGTATCGCGCCGTCGCCCTTGATAACGGCCAGGTTGTCCGCTTGGCGCAAGCCCAGCCTGGCGTTGCGGCGATTTTGCTGTCGATGGTGGCGCCGATGCTGCTTATCGCAGCAGCGGGTGCAATACTCTCGTTTTTTATGGCGCGCCGCGAGTCCCGTGCAATCATCGCGCCGTTGCAAGAGGTGGATTTGGACCACCCACGCCGTAGCTATGAGCACGCCTATGCCGAGATGGTCCCCATGCTTGAGCGTATCGAGTCGCAGCGCCAGGAACTCAAGCGCCAAATGGCGGTGCTAGCGGACAACGACCGAATGCGCCGCGAGTTCACGGCCAATATCACCCATGAGCTCAAGACCCCGCTTACCGCGATTTCGGGCTATGCCGAGCTTATTGCAAACGGCATGGTTGAGGGCGAGGACGACTTGCGCAACTTTGGTGGCCGCATCTATCGCGAGGCGGGCCGCCTGGCAGCGCTCGTCAACGACATTCTTACGCTTTCCAACTTGGACGAGGCGGAGCGAGCATCCGAGGGCGAGGCGGTGCCCATTGGGTCCACAGAACCCATCGAGCTCTCTCGCGCCATTTTGACGGTGGAACAGCGTCTTGAGCAAGTTGCCCGGCAGTCGAATGTGACCATTGGGCACGAGACGAAGCCCATGGTGATCGAAGGCGTGCCGCGCCTGATTGACGAGCTGATCTACAACCTTGCAAGCAACGCCATTCGCTACAACCGACCTGGCGGTACGGTCACGCTGCGCTGCGGGACCAATGACGAGGGTCATCCGTACCTGTCTGTTGCCGATACGGGTATCGGTATTGCGCCCGAGGAGCAGGGTAAAGTGTTCGAGCGTTTTTATCGCGTGGACAAGAGTCGTTCTAAGGCGCGTGGCGGAACCGGCCTGGGTTTGGCGATCGTCAAACACGCCGCTCTGTACCATCATGCCAATATCGACCTGTCGAGTGAGCCGGGAGTGGGGACAACCATCACGGTGACGTTTCCCGCACAGCAGAAAGAGCCGTTTGCATAGCGCTTGGCCGCTGGCCTTGATGTAAACGCCGCATCGGGGTTGCCGGTGCGGCGTTATTGTTGCGCAAGATTGTTATAAGCGCTGTAGCTTATGTATAGAGTTTGGACATGGGAAAAAGATGCGATAACAAATGGACAGTTTTGTCAATACGAACTCGGGAACTGAAAGGCACGCTGCATGGCCCTTCTCGAATTGTTCCAGCTGCTTAAAAAGCATCTCAAGCTGGTCATTACCCTTCCGGTGGTCTGTGCGATCGTCATGGGTATCGCGTCCTTTGCCATGATGGACAATACCTACACCGCCACGACGAGCATGTACATTCTCGCTAAGACCGACGGCGGTCAGATGAGCTATAACGACCTTTCGGCGAGCCAGATGCTTTCCAACGATATCGCCACGCTGCTCGACAGCGATAGCGTTAAGAGCGGTGCCGCCAAGGATCTGGGCCTTTCCGATTTGGATGATTACAAGATTGCCGTTTCGTCCGAGACTACGACGCGCGTCATTACGCTTTCGGTGACGGGTACCGATGCCAAGGAGACGGCCAAGGTTGCAAGGGCAATGGCCAACTCGGTAAGCACGGTCGCCCAGAATGTTGGCGCCGCCCAGAGCATTAACGTGGTCGATGAAGCCAAGACCCCTGAGTCTCCGAGCGGCCCCAAGCGCTTGCTGTATGTTGCCGTTGCGTTCCTTGCCGGCGTCTTTATCGCAATTGCCTACGTTGTTTTGGCAGATATACTCAACATGCGTATCCGCGGTGCCGAAGAGGCAGAAGAGCTCCTGGGTATTCCCGTTGTTGGCCGAATTCCGGCTATGAAAGGTGGTAAATAGGCATGGCTAAGGCGAAGAACACCGATAAAGGGGCCGCCTTGGATATCCAACTTAAGACAGGTTGCTTTGAGGACGCGGCGCTGGTGCGCCGCGCCGTTTTTATGGACGAACAAGGCTATGAAAACGAGTTTGACCAGATTGACGAGGACCCGGGCTGCATCCATGTGACGCTGTATGTGGATGGCCAACTCACCGGCTGCTCGCGCGTGTTTCCCGAGGAGCTGGAGCGCGCGGCAGATGCGGAGGCTCCGGTGCCACCGGCGTGCGACTTGGACGAAGGCGTCGCCGCGGGGGAGACCTACATTATGGGGCGCGTCGCCGTGCTGCCGGCTATGCGTCGTCGCGGATTGGCAAGCGCGATCGTCGAGGCCAGCGATACATGCGCACGCGATGCTGGCGCTAGACTAATTAAGCTGCACGCGCAGGAATACGTGTTGCCGCTCTATGAAAAGGCTGGCTACACACAAATTGCCCCGGTTGACTACGAAGACGAGGGCCAGCCCCATGCCTGGATGGCCAAGCGCGTAGATGGCAGATAGGGACGTTCCTTTTCTGTCGACAGTTGGGGACACTCCTCGGCAATTGGCGCATCGGAGTGCTCGGACATACAGTTTTTCGATTCCGCATGTATATATGCGCGCTAATGGGTTATAAAATCTAAGTCTGAACATAGCAGGTCTGCGATACGGCTCGGGTAACCGGGCTGTTTTTGCGGACGGGGGTAGCGCGAAAGGACTGCACATGCGTCAATTTAAGACCGAGAGCAAAAAGTTGCTCGACCTCATGATCAACTCCATCTACACCAACAAGGAAATCTTCCTGCGCGAGCTTATTTCTAACGCGAGCGACGCCGTCGACAAGCTCAACTTTAAGAGCCTGCAGGATCCGAGCGTCAAGCTCGACCAGGGCGACCTGGCTATTCGCGTCTCCTTTGATAAAGACGCCCGCACCATTACCATCTCGGATAACGGCATTGGCATGACCGCCGAGGAGCTCGAGCGCAACCTGGGCACCATCGCCCATTCCGGCTCCGAGGAGTTTAAGACCGAGAACGCCGAGCAGCAGGGTTCGGATGTCGACATCATCGGTCAGTTTGGCGTGGGCTTCTACTCGGCCTTTATGGTCGCCAGCCACGTGAAGGTGGTCAGCCGCGCTTATGGCGAGGATGTCGCCCATGTGTGGGAATCCGACGGTCTTGAGGGCTATACCATCGAGGACGGCGAGCGCGCCGAGCACGGCACCGATGTCATCCTGACGCTGCGCGAGAACGAGAAGCTCGACGCCGATGGCGAGGCCGAGACCTACGATCGCTTCCTGACCGAGTGGGGCCTCAAGAGCCTGATTCAGCAGTACAGCAACTATGTGCGCTACCCGATCCAAATGATGGTCTCCAAGAGCCGCCAGAAACCCAAGCCCGAGGACGCGCCGGAGGATTACAAGCCCGAGTACGAGGACTACCAGGAGCTCGAGACCGTTAACTCCATGACGCCGATCTGGAAGAAGCGCAGCTCCGATGTTGAGCAGAAGGACTATGACGAGTTCTACAAGTCTACGTTCCACGACTTTGACGATCCTGCGCGCACCATCAGCTTCCACGCCGAGGGTACGCTCGAGTACGACGCCCTGCTGTTTGTGCCGGGCCGCGCGCCGTTCGATTTGTACAGCAAGGACTACGAGAAGGGCCTGGCGCTCTACAGCTCCAACGTCCTGATCATGGAGAAGTGCGACGACCTGCTTCCCGACTACTATAACTTTGTCCGCGGCGTCGTGGATTCCGCCGACGTGTCGCTCAACATCTCGCGCGAGACGCTGCAGCAGAACCGTCAGCTCAAGGCTATCGCCAAGCGTGTGGAAAAGAAGATTACCGCCGACCTTGAGGATATGCGTGACAACGACCGCGAGGCCTACGAGAAGTTCTTTGAGAACTTTGGCCGTGGCCTTAAGTACGGCATCTATTCGAGCTATGGCATGAAGGCCGATGAGCTCGCCGACCTGCTGCTGTTCTGGTCTGCCAAGGAGCAGAAGATGATTACCCTGGCCGAGTATGCCAAGGGCATGCCCGAAGATCAGAAGGCCATCTACTACGCCGCTGGCGACTCGCGTGAGCGCTTGGCCAAGATGCCCGTGGTAAAGGGTGTGCTCGACCGCGGCTATGACGTGCTGCTGCTGACGCAGGATGTAGATGAGTTCACGTTCCAGGCTATGCGTGAGTACGTTGCCGTCGATATGCCCAAGATCTACGAGGACGACGCTGCCCGCGAGGCTGCCGAGAAGGCTGTTGCCGACGGTGCCGAGCCCGAGGTCGAGGATCGTCACCTGGAGCTCAAGAATGTCGCTACCGGCGATCTTGACCTGGCGACCGAGGACGAGAAGAAGGAGGCCGAGGACGCAACTAAGGAGAACGAGGACCTCTTTAGCGCCATGAAGGAGGCACTCGGTGACAAGGTCGAGAAGGTCGCTGTCTCTGCGCGCCTGACCGATGCTCCCGCCTGCATCACCACCGAAGGCCCGCTTTCGCTCGAGATGGAGAAGGTGCTTCAGAAGGGTCCCGAGGGCGCGGCCGACGGTATGCCCAAGAGCCAGCGCGTGCTCGAGCTCAACGCTAAGCACCCGGTCTTCGCCAAGCTCGTCGCTGCCCAGAAGGCGGGCGATGCCGACAAGATTAAGCAGTACTCCGGCCTGCTCTACGACCAGGCCCTGCTCGTCGAGGGTATTTTGCCCGAGGACCCCGTTGCCTTCGCGGCGGCTGTCTGCGAGCTTATGTAATTAGGTAGTTACGCGGTTTTACCAAACCGCGTAACGGCTCGACGCTGCCCTCAGTTCCGCCGTTCTAACGAACGGCGGACCGGTCGACGGTGCGGGGCCACAAGAGCTACAACTTGTCATTCAAAGAGGACGGCATGACCAGAAGGTCTATGCCGTCCTCTTTTCATGCCAATTTGTTCGCTCTGGTGCCCGCTCGCTGGCATTGCCAAAACATCGACGTTACCGTGGTCCAAACTAGTCGTTTGGGACGTTCTTGTTTGACTGGTCGTTTAAGAGCGTCCCCAATGACTAGTTGGATTGCTAATTTGTGCGGGTTGTGGTTTTGGGAGCTGCGGGAATTTAAGATACTGTACAACTGTACGTTAACTCATCTTCGTAGTATATTGCTACCCGCAAAACTCAATACCATTGTGCATCGAGACGTTAAAACGCCTTCGTACAATGGTTATCGATAGTACGATTCGATTCAACGACAGGATGGATGGTCCAAGCGTGAGTCTCGGCAGCAAACTATCCGATGCAAAGGTCTCCTTTGCGATATTTAAGCGCGACATTAAGCGACTGCTTGTGAATCCCGTCGCCCTGGTGGTTACCCTCGGCGTGTGCGTTATTCCCTCGCTGTATGCCTGGTACAACATCGTGGCAAACTGGGATCCGTACGGAAACACCCAGGGTATCAAGATTGCCATCGCCAACAACGATCAGGGCACCCAAAACGACTTGGTGGGCGAGCTCAACGCGGGCGATAAGGTCGTCGATCAGCTCAAGGAGAACGATCGGCTGGGCTGGACCTTCGTCGATTCGGCGGCCGATGCTAAAGAGGGCGTCGAGAGCGGCGAGTACTATGCGGCCATCGTAATCCCCAAGAACTTCTCGGATAACCTGGTTTCGATGCTCGACGGCAACTACCATCAGCCCAAGCTTACGTACTACGTCAATGAGAAGAAGAGCGCTATTGCGCCCAAGGTTACCGACACCGGTGCAAGCACCATCGAGGAGCAGATCAACTCGGAATTTGTCTCCACGGCGGGCGAGACTGTTGCCGGTATCGCCAAGGATGCCGGAGTCGATTTAAAGGACAAGGCAACCCAGACCCAGGATTCGCTGGCAAGTTCGGTGTCCGAAGCATCCGATACCTTGGGCGAGGTGCGTGGTTCGATTGGCGACATGAATGCCGCCATCGATAAGACGAGTGGTTCCATTGCCTCGGCAGATGCAGCACTTGCCGGTCTACAGGGTCAGGCGCCGTCGCTGACGCAGGCGATCTCCCAGGGCAACGACCTGCTGGGCGAGGCTCGCGCCACGGCGGGTAATTCCATCACCTCGCTCTCCAAAGCGCTCTCGGAAGGCAGCCTTGCGCTCACCAAGACGTCAGCCTCCGCGAACGCTGCGATTGGCAAGCTGACGGGCACGGTCGCATCTACGACCACCCGTATCGACAACTCGCTTGAGTCTCTCCAGGCGACGATCGACCACAATAAGGCCGTTATCGGGCACTTGGAAATTCTCGTTAATGACACGTCGACAGGTTCCGAGGAAATTGACGCGCGCATTGTATCGACCATCGATTTGCTCCGCGAGCAGAATGAAAAGCTTCAGAGCATCAAGGATAGTCTGTCTGCGCAGTCGAGCGCCATGGCGAATGACGCCGCGGCTGTCTCGGGTGCCAGCGACGCTATCAATAACGCAATCCAGACTGGTGCGACTAACCTTGGCCAGGCCCAGACGGACCTGGGTCAAAACGCGCTGCCGAAGGCCTCGAGCGCGCTTGATTCATTTGCCGCCGTCTCGGGTGATCTGACGGGAATCGTGTCTGGCCTCACGCCTGCTATTGCAAGTGCGCGCGGTACACTTTCGCAACTCAACGCTACGCTCGGTCAGGCCAAGACCACGTTGTCCCAGACCGATGCCTCGCTTGCCAAGGTCCAGGACAAGCTCGCAACCGCCGCCAACGACATTGCGGCGCTGCAGACCTCCGAGTCCATGGGCGAGCTGGCTGAACTGATGGGTGTCGACGTCAATGACGTGGCAGACTTTATGGCATCTCCCGTAGAGCTGACTTCCAAGTCAATTTTCCCGGTCAAGAGCTTTGGCTCGGGCATCGCTCCCTTCTATACCAATCTGGCGCTTTGGGTGGGCGGCTACGTGCTTATCGCTATCTACAAGCTCGAGGTCGACCGCGAAGGCATCGGCAGCTTTACCGCGCGTCAGGGCTACTTTGGCCGCTGGCTGCTACTGGTGATCCTGGGCGCGTTCCAGGCCATTATCGTTACGGTAGGCGATCTGGTGATTGGCGTGCAGTGCGTCAGCCCGCTGCTGTTCGTGCTGGGCGGCATCGCCATTTCGTTCACCTACGTCAATATTATCTATGCGCTGTCCACCACGTTTAAGCATATCGGCAAGGCGATCGGCGTCATCCTGGTCATTGTGCAGATTCCGGGCTCTTCGGGCATGTACCCCATCGAGATGATGCCCGGCTTCTTCCAGTGGCTGCATCCGCTGCTGCCCTTTACCTACGGCATCAATCTGCTGCGCGAGACGGTCGGCGGCATGTATTCGTTCAACTACCTGTTTAACCTGTGCATTCTGGGCGTGTTCTTGATCGTGGCGCTCTTTATCGGCCTGCAGCTGCGTCCGCTGCTGCTCAACCTTAACCTGCTCTTTGATAAACAGCTTTCCACGACCGGTATGATGATTTGCGAGTCCAACGACCTGCCGCGCCAGCGCTACTCGCTGCGCACGGCCATGCGTGTCATGCTCGATTCTGATTCGTACCGTCGCGAACTGCTCGACCATGCGGTGACCTTTGAGCACCGTTACCCCTACTACATCAAGGGCGGTTTTGCCGCCGTGGTGGGCGTTCAGGTCCTGCTCTTTGTCCTGTCGACGGTTCTCGATATCGACAATAACGGCAAGATCATCCTGCTTGTCATTTGGATCATCTCGGTTATTGCTATCTGCGGCTGGCTTATCAATATCGAATATATCCGCGCGAGCCTCAATACCCAGATGCGCATCTCGGCGCTTTCGGATGAGGACTTGCGTCGCGAGATGCGCGAACACACGGCCGCCATTCCTGCCGCCCGCCACATGTTTGGCCTCAACGCCAGCGAGCGTGGTGCCAAGGGCGGCGATCAGTCCGCGGGCCGCTTGCCGCATATAGGATCGCACCATAAATCTCAGGGCAGCGACAGCACAGCCACAAATGATGGAGATACCACCGCGCTTGGCAAGCACTCCAAAGGAGGTGAGGCATAAATGAAGAACATCCTGCATCTGTTTAAGCGCGATGTCCAAAACGTGTCTCGCTCCGTGATCGGCCTGATTGTCGTGATGGGCCTCATTATCGTGCCGTGTCTGTACGCGTGGTTTAACATCGCCGGCAGCTGGGATCCGTACGGCAACACCGGCAATCTTAAGATTGCCGTGGTCAACACCGACGAGGGCTACGAGAGCGATCTGATTCCCGTCGAGGTCAACGTGGGCGAAAACGTAACCGCCACCCTGCGCGGCAACGAGAACTTCGACTGGGTTGTCCTCAACGACCGCGATAAGGCGATCGAGGGCGTTAAGTCGGGCGCGTACTACGCTGCCGTCGTTATCCCTAAAACGTTTAGCGCCGACATGATGACGCTTTTCTCGACTGAGGTGAAGCACGCCGATATCGAGTTTTACGAGAACCAGAAGGCCAACGCCATCGCGCAGATCGTGACCGAGAAGGGTTCGAACGCCGTTCAAAGCCAGGTTAACGAAACTTTTACCGAGACCATTACGAGCATCGGTCTTAAGACGGTGTCCAGCCTGCTCGATTACATGAGCACCGACCAGGTCAGCAACTTTATCGCCAACCTGTCCTCGACGCTCGGCGATTCGGTCCAGGACCTGCAGGGCGTTCAGGCCAGCGCAACGTCGCTTGCGGGCATTTTGAGCTCCACGTCCGATTCGCTGACGTCGGCGAGCGGTATGCTCCAGCAGACGGGTACCGTCGATGAGTCGACCAAGCAGTTGATGGAACACGCCAAGAGCGGCATCAATGATTCCAAGGAAGCGCTCAAGGCCGCCAACGATGCCGTTGACGCGGCGATTGACGGAAGCGCGGGCTCGTTCGACAATGTGTCTGCCGAGCTCGCGAAGGCGTTCGACACCGCAAACCAGCATGTGGACCTTACGGTGTCCCAGCTCAACGATGCCGCGGCGGCGCTCAATACACGTGCCGACGATATCGACGCCACGGCCGACCAGCTCCGCGGCTTTGCCGAGCAGGTCAGTGACGAAAAGCTCCAGGAGAGCCTTAAGTCTGTAGCAACATCGCTGGGCAGGATCGCGGTGGAGTATCGCAACAACGCCAAGGACCTGACGGCAACTGCTAAGTCCCTTTCTGACAGCATGGCAGAGGTCAACAGCACGCGTGCCGAGGTCGATCAGGCCATCGCCGATGCCAAGGCCGGCATTGCGGGAGCCAAATCCGATTACGATTCCACGTTCTCGGTTAAGGCCAAGGAGCTCAAGAAGACCGTCTCGGGCATTCTAGACTCGCTCGATGGTATCTCGGGCGATTTGGATAGCGCCGTAGACGGCCTGACCGATGCATCCGGTTCGCTGGCAAAGGGCCTCTCCAAGGCTGCAAAGCTGGTCAACAGGGTTTCCGATCAGCTGGGCGAGGCGTCGGACAAGATCGGCGCGTTTAAGGACGAGCTCGACGGTGCCTTGATGTCGGATGATCTTGCGACGATTAAGACGATGATCGGCAACGATCCCGAGGGTTTGGCCGTGTCGCTTTCCGGCCCCGTCGCGCTCGACCGCAAGCCGGTCTATCCGATCCGCAACTACGGTTCGGCCATGGCGCCGTTCTATACGATTCTGTCGCTGTGGGTGGGTTCGATTGTGCTGGCAGCCATGATGAAGGTCTCGGTCGACGATGAGCTTATCAACGAGCTCATCCCCGTACGCCTGCACGAGATCTATTTGGGCCGCTACTTGTTCTTTGGCGGCTTGGCCTTGCTGCAGGCGACGCTCGTGTGCGCCGGCGATATCTTGTTCTTTGGAATCCAGTGCGACAACCCGCTGCAGTTTGTGCTGGCGGGCTGGATCGCGAGTCTCGTGTTCTCCAATATCGTCTACACGCTTACGGTTTCGTTTGGCGATATCGGCAAGGCGCTCGCTGTCGTGCTGTTGGTCATGCAGGTCGGTGGTTCGGGCGGTACATTCCCCATCGAGATGACCGGCCCCGTGTTCCAGGCGATCTATCCGTTCCTGCCGTTTACCCATGGCATCAATGCCATGCATGCTGCCATGGCTGGCGCCTACCATATGGAGTACTGGGTTGAGCTGGGTATTCTGGCGAGCTATCTGATTCCGTCGCTGGCCCTGGGTGTGGTCTTCCGCCGTCCGGTCATCAAAGCCAACGACTGGATTATCGAAAAGCTGGAGAGTACTAAATTAATCTAGCGCAACAATGTGAACGCTGATGTTGCCGGAGCATCGAGGCTTTTGTGTTCGATACTTTAGTGGGCTGAATTGCGTGGGCTGCTTGATTGTTGCTACAGTTGCGGGGCGTGCCGGGGGTCCGGCGCGTCCCGTTTTTATTTGACCATGAGGCGGCATGCGGTCGCGCGCGTGCGGACACCACGCCCAGACCGAGCGCGAGGATGCCCTATGGCCCATCATGCCGCTATTGAAATCGAAAATATGCCCGATAGCCCTGTAGCCCGCGAAGACCTGGGTGCCGGCGGTGCCTCTCGCGGTGCCGGTGCGCGCTCGCCGCTGTTCTGGAAGGTCTTGCTGCTTTCGATAGCGGTCATCTGGGGCTATTCCTTTACCACCATGAAGGACGCGCTCGATACCATTCCGGTGTTCGAGCTGCTCTACATTCGCTTTCTTCCGGCGTCGCTGGTCATGCTTGCCGTCTTCCACAAGCGCATTGTTGCCCATTTCAACGCTCGAAATCTGATTGTTGGACTTGGTATGGGCGCGCTCATGTGGGGTGCCTACGGTTTGCAGACGATTGGCCTGGCGCAGACCACGGCAGGCAAAAGCGCGTTTTTGACGGGCACGTACTGCATCTTGGTTCCGTTTGCGAGCTATGTCCTAAGCGGCGAAAAACTTACCCGTTACAACTTGGGCGCCGCGTTGCTGTGTCTGGCGGGCATTGGCTTGGTGGCGCTTGATAGCGTCGAGTTCAATGTCGGCGATGTTATTACGCTGGGCGGCGCGGTCTTCTTTGCCATCCAGATGGCGGTGGCCGCTAAGTACGGTCGCAAGATGGACATCAACGTCATCACGTTTTGGATGTTTGCGGGCAACGGTGTGCTGTGCCTGATCTCTTCGCTGCCGTTCGAGACCCAGGCGCCTTTATCCGTGTGGACGCCGAGCTTTATTGGCGTGATGGCATTTCTCTCGGTGGGCTGCACATGCGTGGGTTTGCTCATCCAAAACGTGGGCTTGGCGCATGTCCCGGCCTCGACGGGCTCACTACTGCTTTCGATGGAGTCGCCATCGGGCGTGCTGTTTTCGGTGCTGCTGATGGGGGAGGTGCTCACCTCGCGTTTGCTTGCCGGATTTGCGCTCATCTTCCTGTCGATTATCTTGAGCGAGACGCACTTTGGCTTTTTGCGTAAAAAGCCGCGAGCGCGTTTGTAAACAATCTGTTGCGCCGTCCCTCTGGGGCGGCGTTTTTTATGCGTTGTCTTTAAAGTTATGCCTTGCACTTTAGAGTATGAAAGTGCTTGCTGCTAAAACTTTACTGGAGGGCATCTATGGCACCAGCTCTGTCCGATTTCCAACCACAACCAGCGCTTCAGACCTCAGCGGCGGCGCAAGCCGCCATTGGCGACGGTCTGGTCAAAGAGGCTCAGGCTTTTGCCGATGAGCTTGCCGCATGGCGTCACGATCTGCATCGGATGCCCGAACTCGGTAACGATCTCCCACAGACCTCTGCGTATATCCAAGCGCGCCTGAACGAGATGGACATCCCATTTTCCACGCTCGTCGATGGTTCCTGCGTTGTGGGCCTTGTCGGTGCCGGTGCCGCCGCGGCCCAGGGCAATGGCGTCTGCACGGACGAACAGGCCGGTACGGTCGTTATGCTGCGCGGCGACATGGATGCCCTGCCCGTTGTCGAGGAATCCGGCGAGCTCTTTGCATCTACCAATGGCTGCATGCATGCTTGCGGTCATGATATGCACGCGACGGCGCTGCTTGGTGCGGCGCGCCTGCTCAAGGCTCGCGAGGCCGCGCTTGTCGACGCCAATGCCACCGTCAAGCTGTTGTTCCAGCCGGGCGAGGAGACCTTTGAGGGGGCACGTGCTGCCATCGCCGACGGCTTGCTCGAGAACCCGCGTCCTCAGGCGGCTTTTGCCATGCATGTCAACAGCCAGTCGCCGCTTGGCCTGGTGCTCTACGGCAGCCCGGCGCTTTCGGGCGTGTACGGTTTCCGCATCACGCTGCAGGGCAAGGGCGGCCACGGTTCGAGCCCCGAGATCTGCATCGACCCCATCACGGCAGGCGTGCATGTGCACCTGGCGCTCCAGGAGCTTATCGCTCGTGAGGTGCCGGCGGCCAAGGAGGTCGCGCTCACCGTGGGTAAGTTTGCCGGTGGCCAAGCGGCCAATGTGATTCCCGACACCTGCGTGCTCGAGGGAACATTGCGCGGCTTTGACGTTGAGCTCATGGAGCACCTCAAGACCCGCATCGCGGAGGTCGTCAAAGGCGTTGCCACGACCTATCGTACGCCGGCGACTATCGAGACGCTCTCGGATGTTCCCCCGCTCGTGCTCGATGACGATATGACCCAGGCTTCGCTTGGCTACGTGGGTGCGACGTTGCCCAAGGCCGCCTTCCTGCCGCTGTTCCATGCCATGGCGAGCGAGGACTTTGCGCTTATCTCGAGCGAGATACCGAGCGCGTACTTTACGTTCGGTGCGGCTGTGACCGATACGGACGAGCACTTTGCCCAGCACCATCCCAAGGCACGCTTTAGCGATGCCGAGTTGCCGCTCGGCGCCGCGGCTTATGCGGCGGTCGCCCTGGGCTATATCGCCGACCACAAGGAGTAATCCATGTCCCAGCAGCATAAATTCTTCCCCGGTTGGCTCGTCGTGGCCTCCGGCTTTGTCATCATGGCCACGTGTTACACGATTTTCGTTAACTGCATGAGCCTGTTTCAGCCGCTTATCGTGAGCGACTTGGGCATTTCCCTTGCTCAGTACAACATCTCCAACGCCATCTCAACCGTGGTGAGCGTTGTCGGCTCGCTTGTCATTGGCCATGTTGCCGACAAAGTGAGCGGTCGCATCTTGGGTTCCCTTACCGTTATCGCC
This sequence comes from Collinsella sp. Sow4_D11, assembly GCF_052116465.1. Classification (NCBI taxonomy): domain Bacteria; kingdom Bacillati; phylum Actinomycetota; class Coriobacteriia; order Coriobacteriales; family Coriobacteriaceae; genus Collinsella; species Collinsella sp. Sow4_D11. The sequence continues at coordinate 20,470 of NZ_JBQKLA010000012.1, forward strand.
ACCTCTGCCGTTCTTGCCGGGATGAGCTTTGTCGGTGAGCTGTGGCAGGTCTACGTGCTCTTTGCCGTCTCGGGCTGCTTTGCCGTCGCCTCGACCCGCCTGCTCATTAGCCTTGTGACCGCCAACTGGTTTACGGCCAAGCGAGGTCTTGCGATCTCCATAGCACTTTCGGGCTCGGGCTTTGGAGGCGCTGTTCTGTCTCCCACCGTGAGCTCGCTTATCGTGAGCGTTGGCTGGCGTTCCGCCTTCCTGGTGCTCGCGGCTATCTGCATGGTGGCGGCGCTGCCCATCACGGCCTATTCCTTCCGCACCAAGCCTTCTGAGATAGGCCTTAAGCCGCTCGGCGAGAACCCGGGCGATCCGTCCGTCTCGACAGCTGGCGACAAGGACGAGCACACGGCTCCCGAGGTTAACGTCGGTTGGTCTCGCATCAAGAAGAGCCCGGCGTTTTGGCTGCTTGTCGTCGCCTTTCTCTTTATGGGCCTCGTTAACGGTGCCATCTTGCCCAACCAGATCACCAACATGACGAGCGTTACCGTCAACGGCGCCAAGATTGTCACGGGCGGTCACGACCCCGTGTGGGCGGGCACTGTGCTTTCGGCCTATATGGTCACCGTCGTTATCGCCAAGATTTCGCTCGGCGTCATTTACGATCGCTTTGGCCTACGTTTTGGCAACGTGTTGGGATCCGTTGCGTGCATTATCGCCTGCGTAGCCCTGTGCTTCCCCGCGACCGATCTTGGTCCCATCGTGGCTGCCGTGAGCTTTGGTGTCGGAACGTGCATGGGCACCATCACGCCCACTATCGCCGCGTCCAAGCAGTTTGGCATGGCCGATCTGGGCAAGGTCACGGGCACCATTACCTCGCTCGAGATGGTCGGCGGCACCGTGGGTGCCATTGTCTCGGGCGTGCTGTTCGATGCCACGGGCTCCTTTGCGAGCACCTGGATCGTGTGCCTGGTGTGTTCTGTGGTCATGCTCGTATTCCTGCTGGCATCCGAGCCCATCGCCGCTAAGCTGCGTGCGAGCGTGGCGGGGGAGTAGACGTCCGTCGCTCTTTTCTGTTCGCCCCGTGTTCTGTCCGTGGCCGCCTTGGAAGCCGAATGGATGCTCGTACCATCATTCGGTTTCCAAGGCGGCCACGGGCATACAAAATGATCCGTTTTCCTCTGTCCCCAACAGATTGTGTGATTCGAAGGGGGCGGAGGAAAGCGGATCGGCTGCAGCGGCGGCACGTCTGGCCGAACGAGCCCCCATACCCTCGTTCGGTCAGACGCGTCGCCGCGTTTTGTTTTTGTGCCGTATAATGACCACTACCTATGACGCGATACTAAAAGAAAGGTGTTTGCCCATGCAGGCACAGAAGGCGGAGGGAACCCGCGACCTTATCGGCGCCGAGATGCGCGCCTGGCAAAAGATGCAGCGGATTGCTGCCGGCGTGTTCGAGCCGTTTGGCTTTAAGCCCATCGAGACGCCCGCGATCGAGCAGGTGGACGTGTTTGTCCACGGCATCGGCCAGTCGACCGATGTCGTGCGCAAGGAGATGTTCCGCGTGTTTAGCGGCGCCAACCTGGAACGTGTCTTTACCGAGGGCACCGATGCCAAGCTCAAGCCCAAACAGCGCTTGGCGCTTCGTCCCGAGGGCACTGCCGGCGTGGTGCGCGCCGTCGTGGAGAACAACCTGGTGCCCCAGGGCTCCACGCCGTTTAAGGCCTACTATGCCGAGGCCATGTTCCGCGGCGAGCGCCCCCAGAAGGGCCGCCTGCGTCAGTTCCATCAGGTGGGCATCGAGTGGCTCGGTGCTCCCGATCCGGCTGCGGACGCCGAGTGCATCATTATGCTCATGGAGTTCTACAAGCGTCTGGGCTTCGATCTTTCCAAGCTCCGTCTGCTCATTAACTCGATGGGTGATGCCCAGTGCCGTCCGGCCTATCGCGAGCAGGTCAAGCAGTTCATTCTCGATCACGCCGACGAGATGTGCGATGAGTGCCGCGAGCGCGCCGAGCTCAACCCGCTGCGCGCCTTCGACTGCAAGAACGACCATTGCCGCGAGATCATGGCCGAGGCCCCGCTGATGGGTGACAACCTGTGCGACGAGTGCCGCGAGCACTACGAGCAGGTCAAGCGCTATCTGGATGCCGCCGGCATCGAGTATGTCGAGGATCCCACCCTGGTGCGCGGCCTGGACTACTACACCCGTACCGTCTTTGAGGTCGAGGCCCCCGGCGCCGGCGTCGGCTCCATCGGTGGCGGCGGCCGCTACGACGGCCTGGTCGAGCTCGAGGGCGGCAAGCCCACGGCCGGTGTCGGCTTCGCCGTCGGTTTTGAGCGCGCCCTGCTGGCCCTGCAGGCCTTTGGCAGCGACCTGGGTGCCGATGAGGCTCCGTGTGTCTACGTTGCCAACGCCGGCAAGGAACTGCGTCAGAACGTTTTTGCCATTACGCAGAAGCTTCGCGCCGCAGGCATCGTGACCGAGGCAGACTATCAGGGTCGTTCGCTCAAGGCTCAGTTTAAGCAGGCCGACAAGGTGGGCGCCAAGCTCATTTTGGTCTTGGGCGGCGACGAGCTTGCCGCCGGCAAGGTCAAGGTGCGCGACATGCAGAGCCATGACGAGGTGCTGGTCGATCTGGCCAACGTTGTCGAGTCGGTTCGCGAGCGCCTGTAGGGCATCATTTTGAGCTGCGGGTCCGCTAACGCGTCCCGCTCGCGGCGAACGATTGTTACGGGGGTGTTTCGCTTTTATGCGGAATGTCCCCGTTTGCATATGCCGCCCACCGAGAAATACGACCATTTGGGGCAAAAAGCCTTGCAATGCAGAAAATACTTTTGTGTGGTAAAGCGCAATCAGTATCGAAAGTGTTTCTCAAGTGCCTATAATGAATACCGCATGTTACGTGCATAGAAGGAGGAATGGGAGGAAACGTGGCTGAGAACCTAAGCAACCAGTCTGTACCCGAAGCCGCGGCGCGCGTCGCTGCCGTGGTCAACCGCCTCGTTAACCGAATCGGCTCGAATGCCGAGTCCAGGGAGCGTCTCGCCGAGATTGAGATTCCCGAGGAGCTGCGCGACAACCTTGCGCTGTTCCTGCGCCTGGAGCGCCGTGTGCTTAGCGAGTATGATCCCGAGATCGCGGACCTGTTCGACAAGATTCTGTCGGCCGAGATCGTGGCCAATGCCGGCAACCCCGGTAGCCGTGCCGCCGACGAGGCCGTCGACGAGCAGGGCGTGCCCACCGCCGACGAGCCCACTGCTGTGGCGTTTCGCGAGGTCGTCGATTTGATCGACAGCCTGCCGCTCGATAAGCAGCAGGTTATCGTCCGTGCCTTTACGAGCTTCTTCCATCTGGCAAACCTGTCGGAGGAGAACTACCGTGTGAAGCAGCTGCGCGAGCGTGAGGCCGGCGCATCGACCGATACCGAGGTCGATCCCGCCAACGAACTCACCGTCGCCTATCACCAGCTGGTGGATGAGATGGGTGTCGAGGGCGCCAACGAGCTGCTCGGCAAGCTTGAGTTCCATCCCGTCTTTACCGCGCATCCCACCGAGGCCCGTCGCAAGGCCGTCGAGGGCAAGATTCGCCGTATCTCTAACCTGCTGGAGGAGCGTCCGCGTCTGGGCGGCTCCGACCTGGTGGAGAACGAGCGCCATATGCTGCAGGAGATCGACGCCCTGGTGCGTACGAGCCCCATCGCGCTCAAGAAGCCCACGCCGGTCGAGGAAGCCGATACCATCATCGACATCTTCGATAACACGCTGTTCGACGTCATCCCCGTCATCTATCGTCGCTTTGACGACTGGGTGCTGGGTGACAAGGCCGGTACCGTGCCGCCGCTGTGCCCGGCGTTCTTCCATCCCGGCAGCTGGATCGGTTCCGACCGCGACGGTAACCCCAACGTCACCGCCAAGGTGAGCCGTGAGGTCGCCGCCAAGTACTTCACCCACATGGTGCTCAAGCTCGAGGACAAGTGCCGCCGCATCGGCCGCAACCTCACGCTCGAGGCCACCTACAGCAAGCCGTCTGCCGAGCTCATCAACCTGTGGAACCATCAGGTCGAGATGAGTGCCCATTACACGGCCCGCGCCGAGCTTATCTCCGAGCACGAGCCGCATCGCGCCGTCATGCTCGTCATGGCCGACCGTCTGAACGCCACCGTACGCCGTATCACCGACACCATGTATCACAGCGCCGACGAGTTCCTGGATGACCTGCGCGTCGTCCAGCGTTCGCTGGCTGCCTGCGGTGCCGTCCGTGCCGCCTACGGCCCGGTGCAGACCATCATCTGGCAGGTCGAGTCCTTCGGCTTCCATATGGTCGAGATGGAGTTCCGTCAGCACTCCGTGGTGCATGCCCGCGCCCTTAAGGATATCCACGAAAACGGTATCCATGGCGACCTGCAGCCCATGACGCGCGAGGTCATCGACACCTTCCGCGCTATCGGCTCCATCCAAAAGCGCTACGGTAAGAAGATGGCACACCGCTACATCATCTCGTTTACCAAGAGTGCCCAGCATGTGGCCGACGTCTTTGAGCTGGCCCACCTGTCCTTCGCACACGAGGAGGACGTTCCCGAGCTCGACGTGATCCCGCTGTTCGAGCAGCTCGAGGACCTCGAGGGCTGTGTTGACGTGCTCGACCAGATGCTTACGCTGCCCGTGGTGCAGAAGCGTCTTGCCCAGACCAACCGCCGCATGGAGGTTATGCTGGGCTACTCCGACTCCTCCAAGGATGCCGGTCCTACCACGGCCATGCTTGCGCTGCACTCCGCGCAGGAGCGCATCGCCAAGTGGGCCGAGAAGAACGATATCGACCTGGTGCTCATGCACGGTCGCGGCGGCGCCGTGGGCCGTGGTGGCGGCCCGGCCAACAAAGCCGTACTGGCGCAGCCCAAGGGTTCGGTCAACTGCTTCTTTAAGCTCACCGAGCAGGGCGAGGTCATCTTTGCCCGTTACGGCAACCGCACGCTGGCTCAGCGCCATGTTGAGTCCGTTGCCGCCGCAACGCTTTTGCAGTCGGCCCCGAGCGTCGAGAAGACCAACACCGAGACCACGCAGAAGTTCTGGGATATGGCCGAGAAACTCAACGCCGCAAGCCACGAGCGCTATCTGGACCTGCTGAACACCGAGGACTTTGCACCGTGGTTCTCGACTGTGACGCCGCTGACCGAGGTTGGTCTGCTGCCGATTGGCTCGCGTCCCGCCAAGCGCGGCTTGGGTGCCAAGTCGCTCGACGACCTGCGTACCATTCCGTGGATTTTCAGCTGGAGCCAGGCACGCATTAACCTGGCCGCTTGGTACGGCCTGGGCACCGCCTGCGAGCAGCTGGGCGATCTTGACCAGCTCAAGGCTGCCTACCAGGAGTGGCCGTTCTTCCGCACCTTTATCGATAACATCGAGATGTCGATTGCTAAGACCGATCAGCGCATTGCCAAGATGTATCTGCATCTGGGCGACCGCGATGATCTGTCCAAGAAGGTCTTTACCGAGATGCAACTCACCCGTAAGTGGGTCCTTGCCATCGTCGGTGACGAGTGGCCGCTGCAGCGTCGTCGCGTGCTCGGCTGTGCCGTTCGCGTGCGTAACCCCTACGTCGACGCCCTGTCCATCGCCCAGGTCCGCGCCCTTCGCGAGGTGCGTATGAACCAGGACGAGATGGCCGAGGAGAAGAAGGCAGAGTACATGAGCCTGATTCTTTCGACTGTGACCGGCGTCTCGGCAGGTCTGCAGAACACGGGGTAATCGATAGCCCTGCAGTCGTCCGGGCCCTCCATCAGTTTACTTTTAGGCACGTCCTCGGACATGCAAGAAGCCCTCGCTGCGCACTTCGTGCGGCGAGGGCTTCTTGCGTCCTGCGGAGTGTGCCTAAAAGTAAACTGATGGCGGGCCCTGCGATGTCCGGTCTTCGGCGGATTACTGCTGGGGGAATAATGGCGCGCTTCGCGCGTTTGGAAAGGGCTTCGTGCTGCGGAATGCATTCAGAGGGAAACCCGTCGGCCCCCTTCGTCCTCGGTCTTCTGGAATTAAAGCTGAGGAGAAGAATGGCGCGCTTCGCGCATAGCGTGGAGTGCGGCGAGGACTTCTTGCGTCCTGCGGAGTGTGCCTAAAAGTAAACTGATGGCGGGCCTTGCGATGTCCAGCTTCGGCGGAAGGCCGCTGGGTGAGGGTGGTGCCTGGGGCGACGTGCAAAAAACGGAGTTTTCAGCAGCCAAAGATCGATGCATAAGGCCATAGCCGGCCCTCGCTGCCTTTGTTGATGATTTTGCAAGACAATTGGGCCTTGGCGATGCTCATATATGGCTGGTTTCTCGCCGCATGTTATCCAGATGGGACGAGTCATGAGGACGATCTACCTTTTGAAAGACTTTTGACACCAAAATCTTATCTTGCGATGCTGAATACTCGCAAAAATGCACGCTCCGGAGGGGGCTACCATGTTGCGGTTCGAAACCCAATGCGTCATTCTATGCAGTATATTGACCTATTTATGCAAAATAGCTTACACGCGCATGCCACAGGATTGATGTTTGCCTCGGCGCTGCGTAAGCCACCCTGCCTATAGCTTCTTTGACAGGAGGCCGCGGTCCCTCTTGGGGTCGCGGCCGTTTTGTTGTGGGTTAAATATGAACGTTGTGTTAACGACTCGGTGGACGGTGGCGTTTTTCGGTGAGCGGCGTATCCTTCCAACGGTTTATCTAGTGTGTCAGTTGAAAGGAAGAGGGCGCTCGTCATTGTTTGAATGTGAACTGCCGTTTGACCACAAGACATTGCATCTGGAGCTCGAGGATAAGAACTTCGCGGGTGTGATGGAAGGTCACCAAAACGAGTTTAAGACTGCAAAATCGCAGGAAGAGCTGGTAGAGGAGTCGCTTGCCAACCCTTATGGATCGCCTTCGCTCGAGGAGCTTTGCGCTGGCAAGAAGGATATTGTCATCATTAGCTCTGACCATACGCGCCCCGTTCCCTCGCGTGTGACGATGCCTATTCTGCTGCATCACATCCACTCCGCTGCGCCTGAGGCGCGCGTTCGCATTCTGGTTGCTACGGGTATGCATCGTCCATCGACGCACGAGGAACTCGTCAACAAGTATGGCGAGGAGATCGTTGCCAACGAGGAAATTGTCATGCACGTCGCGACCGACGACAGCATGATGGAAAAGATTGGCACCCTGCCTTCTGGTGGCGAGTGCATCATCAACAAGATTGCCGCCGATTGCGATCTGCTGCTTGCCGAGGGCTTTATTGAGCCGCACTTCTTTGCCGGTTTTTCTGGCAGCCGCAAGTCCGTGCTGCCCGGCATCGCCAGCTACAAGACCATCATGTACAACCACAACGGCCAGTTTGTGAACGATTCCCATTCGCGCGCCGGCAACCTGTGCCACAACCACGTGAGCGAGGACATGTTTGCCGCTGCCGAGATGGCTCACCTTGCCTTTGTGCTCAACGTGGTGCTCAACGGCAAGCACGAGGTCATCGGCTCCTTTGCCGGCGACATTCACAAGGCGCACGAGGCCGGCTGCGAGTTCGTGAAGAGCCTTGCCGGCGTTGAGCCCGTCGAGTGCGAGATTGCCATCACCACCAACGGTGGCTATCCGCTCGATCAGAACGTCTATCAGGCCGTGAAGGGCATGTGCGCTGCCGAGGCCACACTTCCCGAGGGCGGCGTGATCATCGATGTCGCCGGTTGCGCCGATGGTCACGGTGGCGAGGGCTTCTATCACAACATCGCTGACAACGATCCGGCAGAGTTTGAGCGCGCCTGCATCGACCGTCCTAAGGACGAGACCCTGCCCGACCAGTGGACGAGCCAGATCTTTGCCCGCATCCTGGCGCATCACCCTGTGATCATGGTCACCGACCTGTGCGATCACCAGATGCTCAAGGATATGCATATGACACCGGTCAACACCCTCGAGGAGGCGCTCAAGCTCGCCTTTGAAATGAAGGGTGCCGATGCCAAGGTAGCCGTCATTCCCGATGGCCTGGGCGTTGTCGTCGCTCAGCACTAGCGCGCGGCCTAAACGAATCGTTTGTAACCGACAAGAAAGATAAGGTTTTATGCTTACCAAACTCCTCTGCGAATTCGGTGCAACGGCCCTCATGATCATCTTTGGCGTGGGCGTACACTGCGATACCGTGCTTAAGGGCACCAAGTATCAGGGCTCCGGCCACATGTTTGCCATCACCACCTGGTCTTTTGGCATCTCGGTCTGCCTGTTTGTCTTTGGCGGCGCCGTGTGCATGAACCCGGCTATGGTGCTTGCCCAGTGCATCGTCGGTCTGGTGCCGTGGAGCAGCTGCATCCCCTTCATGATTGCCGATATGCTCGGCGGCTTTGTGGGCGCCGTAATCGCTTGGTTTATGTATACCGATGAGTTCAAGGCTTCCGAGGGCGTCGTCGACCCCATTGCCCAGCGCAACATCTTCTCGACTAACCCCACCACCGAGGGCACGAACTATGCCCGCAACTTCTTCTGTGAGGCTATCTGCACCTTTGTGTTCATCAGCGCCATCCTTGCTGCCGCTAGCCGCGCCGGCGAGAACGTTCTGATGCTCGCTATCTGCGTCGGCCTGATCGTTTGGGCCGTTGGCATGGGCATGGGTGGCATTACCGGCTTCGCCATGAACCAGGCACGCGACCTTGGTCCTCGCATGGCCTATCAGGTGCTGCCGATCAAGAACAAGGCTGACAACAACTGGAAGTACGGCCTGCTCGTTCCTGGCATCGCGCCGTTTATCGGTGCCGCTCTGGCCGCGCTGTTTGTGCACGGTTTCTTGGGCATGTTCTAGTCCAAGGCCGCATAGTAGTCCGCTGGCCGCATGGGGTGACTTCCCAGCGCGTCCTCGGACATGAAAGAACCCCCGCTGCGCACTTCGTGCGGCGGGGGTTCTTTCGTCCTGCGGAATGCGCTGGGAAGTCACCCCATGCGGACAGCTGAGGGGTCTTTGTTGCGTTTGTACAAGCAACCCAACATATTTCTGAATTTGGATGGGAGGGGCTTGTCGCTGTTGGGGGGCGTTGAAGTGCGAGTGACACGTTGGGATGCGCGGGCGCCTTGGGTTGGGGCAATGCTCTGGGATGAGCCTCTTACTTAGGTGAAGAGGGGTTTTATGGCTGATAGGTAGTCTTTGGCTACGTCGGCCTTGTCGGCTTGGAAGTTGTGCCAGGCCCACCATTGGACGGTGGCTACGAAGCTTGAGGCTATGTGGTGGAGGAGGAAGTTGCGATTCATGGTGCTGGCGGGGCCTGTGGGGTCGACAGGGACGGTTTCGGCTGCGCGCGACATGATGGTCTTGCGGAGACAGTCGGCGAAGACGCGCGAGCCGGCGCCGGCTACGAGGGCGCGTACGCCCTGACGACGATCCCAGAGGTTGTTGAGGATATGCTCGACCTGTACGAGCGGGTCATTGAGGGGTGTACCGTCATCGTCGAGGGCATGGGTGCAGATATCGCACACGAACTCAGCGAGCAGGTCATCTTTGCTCTTAAAGAGGCCGTAGAACGTTGCCCGACCTACATGGGCGCGAGCGATGATGTCGCCGACGGTAATCTTGCCGTAGTCCTCTTCGCGCAGGAGCTCGGAGAACGCCGCAACGATGGCAGCGCGGCTTTTTGCCTTGCGGGCATCCATGGCTATGCGTCCGCGTGAACGAGCAGACAGCGGAGCGTGCCGGAGCAACCCTCGTAGGGGCGTTTGCCGGCGCCGTAGCCGACGGCTTCGATGTGGTAGCGTGAGGGCAGTTGGTCGGACGTGCGCAGCGCGGTGACGATGGCGGCGCCCGTTGGCGTCACGAGCTCGCCGGCGACCGGTGCAGGCGTGAGGGCGATATTGCCTGCCTGGCACAGGTTGACGACAGCGGGGACGGGAATGGGCATGAGGCCGTGGGCGCAGCGGATGGTTCCGTGGCCCTCGGAGAGCGACTCGACCACAACATCCTCAATGCCCAGGTCGTCGAGGCAGATGGCGACAGAGCAGACGTCGACGATGGAGTCGACAGCGCCCACCTCGTGAAACAGGACGGTGTCGGGCGTTTTGCCGTGAGCTTTGGCCTCGGCGGCGGCGAGCGCGGTAAAGATGGCGAGGGCACGACGCTTGGCGCCATCGCTTAGCTGTGAGCCGTCGATGATGGCGGTGACGTCCGCCAAAGAACGGTGGTGATGGTGGTGGGCGTGGTGATGGTCCTCGTGGCCATGGCCGTGAGCCTCATGGTCATGCTCGTGCGTATGCTCGTGGCAGTGTTCGTGTTCATGTCCGCCATGGTCATGATGGTGGTGCTCATGCTCGTGCGTGTGCTCGGCAGCTGCTTCGTTGCCAAAGAGCCAGGCCATATCGTGATCATGGTTCTCGAGCTCCTCTGCCAGCTGAACGTCAAAGTCGCAGGCGTCGATGCCATGCTTGTTTGCACGCGTGACGGCGATCGTAAAGCCGTCGACCGGCAGCGTGGCGAGCTGTTCGCGCAGGTGCTCCTCGCTGGCACCCAGGTCGAGCAGGGCCGCGACGGTCATATCGCCGCTGATGCCCGAGGTGCCGTCGATGATAAGCGTATGCTGATGGTTGGACATGGAATGCTCCTTAACGGGCGCAGGGTGTTCCGGCGCTCAGATGATTGATAAGACTTGCCTGGTAGGCGGCACCAAAGCCATTGTCGATATTGACGACCGAAACGCCGCTGGCGCAGGAGTTGAGCATGGCGAGCAGCGCGGCTACGCCACCAAAGCTCGCGCCGTAGCCCACGCTGGTGGGAACGGCAATGACCGGACAGCTTACCAGACCGCCGATAACGCTCGCCAGCGCGCCCTCCATGCCGGCGATGGCGATGACCACCTGTGCCTGGGCAAGTTCCTCGGTATGCGCGAGCAGACGGTGCAGGCCGGCGACACCTACGTCGTAGAGGCGGTCGACCTCGTTGCCGTAGAACTCGGCCGTCAACGCGGCTTCTTCGGCGACGGGCAAGTCGCTCGTGCCGGCGCAGGCGACAACGATGCGTCCGTTACCGGTAGGGGAGGGCTTGCCGCCCACGAGGGCGAGCTGGGCGTTCGGGACATATCCCAGGTCGATACCGTTGTCGAGAAGCTCCGAGGTGCGGGCTGCTTTTTCGGCATCCAGGCGCGTAACCAGGGTGCGCTCCTGGCCGGCATCGCGCAGCGCTTTGATAATGGCTGCAATCTGCTCGGCGGTTTTACCGGCGCCGTAGACAACCTCACCGGCCCCCTGGCGCACCCCGCGCGAAAGATCGAGCTGCGCAAAACCCAGATCGGCGGTTGGCGCCGTTTGGATGCGCGTAAGGGCGACTGCCGGGGTGACTGCTCCGTCGGCAACATCGCTCAGTAACTGCTCAAGATCTCGCTTATCCATATATCTTCCCTTCGACGGCGCAAATTCTAGCACTCAAAGGGTATGTTTCCGAACACTAAGACAAAATTGTTCGGAAACTAGATATAGGGGATTTGATTCTGTTGTTAGATGGATCGGCTAGTCACGCAGGATGATGTCCATGGCGAGCATCAGGTTGCGCTCGTCGATGGCAAACGGAGCGGCCTCGCGCGTCTTGGGCTTGGCGCAAAATGCGATGCCCGTGCCCGCGGCCTGAATCATGGGGATGTCGTTGGCGCCGTCGCCGATCGCCACGGTATGGGCCATATCGACACCGCACTCACCCGCCCAATCCAGCAGCTGGATGAGCTTGGATTCCTTGGTCACAATGTCTGCCGCCAGCTTGCCCGTGAGCTTGCCGTCTACGACCTCCAGCCGGTTGGCCAGGCAAAAATCGATGCCCGCGGCGGCCACGATCTTGTCGGCGACCTCGTGGAAGCCGCCGCTTACCACGCCGACCTTCCAGCCTTTGCTGTGCGCCGAGCGCACAAGCTCCAGTGCGCCGGGGGTAAACGTCACGCGCTCAAAAGTGCGCTCGAAAACGCTCTCGTCCAGGCCGGCAAGCAGCCCCACGCGCTCCTCGAGCGCCTGCTTAAAGTCGAGCTCGCCGCGCATGGCGCGTTCGGTGATCCGCGCAACTTGCCCGCCCACGCCTGCTTCCTCGCCCAACAGGTCGATGACCTCCTGGTTGATGAGCGTGGAATCGATATCCATAACGATGAGGCGTGCAGTCATGGCGGGCCTTTCCGAGTGCGGTTGTATTGTAGGCACATTGTCGCACGTGACAAGCGCGGGCGGGCAGTTCGGTGCGCCAATTGTTTCGTCTCCGTCAAGTCTTTGAGCGGGAGCCACTTTTTCGCGGTACATCGGCGCGGGTGCGATAAGATAGAACGCCATGTCCGGCTGCGCGGTTTACGCAGGCTGGGCAAATCTGTACGACGCCGCCCGGAACGACACGGGGCGGCACAGATCCATAAAGGAGGATCACTGGTATGAGCCAGACCCGTCCCATCGACGAGCATTCCATGCACACCCATACCTGCGGCGAGCTTCGCCGCGAGAACGTGGGCGAAGAGGTCACCCTCACCGGTTGGGTGAGCCGTCGCCGCGACCACGGCGGCCTTATCTTCTGCGACCTTCGCGACCGCGAGGGCATCACGCAGCTCACCTTCGACCCCGAGCACTCCGATGGCGATGCCTTTAAGATCGCCGAGACCATGCGTCCCGAGTGGCCCATCAAGATTCACGGCGTCGTGCGCGCCCGTGGCGAGGAGACCACCAACGCCAAGCTCGCGACCGGCGAGATCGAGGTCCTGACCGACCACGCCGAGGTGCTCAACACCTCCGTCACCCCGCCGTTCCAGATCGAGGACGGCATCGAGACCAGCGAGGACACCCGTCTGCGCTATCGCTATCTGGACCTCCGTCGTCCCGAGATGATGGCCAACCTCAAGCTGCGCTCCGACTTCACCTTTGCCATTCGCGAGGCGCTTCACAACCGTGAGTTCATGGAGGTCGAGACGCCCTCCCTGTTCAAGTCTACGCCCGAGGGCGCCCGCGACTTCATCGTTCCCAGCCGTATTCAGCCGGGTAACTTCTACGCCCTGCCGCAGTCCCCGCAGCTCCTAAAGCAGCTGCTCATGGTCGGTGGCGTCGAGCGCTACTACCAGGTTGCCAAGTGCTTCCGCGACGAGGACTTGCGTGCCGACCGTCAGCCCGAGTTCACCCAGGTCGATATCGAGATGTCCTTCGTGGACCAGAACGACGTCATGAGCGCACTCGAAGAGGTCTTGGCCGACGCCTTCGGTCGCATGGGTGTCGAGATGCCCACGCCGCTGCGTCGCATGGACTACTGGGAGGCCATGGACACCTATGGCTCCGACAAGCCCGATACCCGCTATGGCATGCATCTGGTCGATCTGACCGACATCTTTGCCAACTCCAAGTTCAAGGTCTTTGCGACTGCCGCAAACGAGGAGGGCTCTGTCGTCAAGGCCATCAACGCCAAGGGCGCCGGTGCCTGGGCACGTGCCAAGATCGATAAGCTCGCCGGCGTGGCCTCCACGTTTGGCGCCAAGGGTCTGGCCTGGATCGCTTTCCGCGAGGACGGCTCCATCAACAGCCCCATCGTCAAGTTCTTCTCGGACGAGGAGATGGCGGCTCTGCGCGAGCGCATGAACGTCGAGCCTGGCGACCTCGTGATGTTCGCCGCCGGCCCGCGCCTGCTCTCTGACGAGATCCTGGGCGGCATGCGCTCTCACATGGCCAACGCACTCGAGATCAAACGCGAGGGGCACGACTTCCTGTGGGTCGTCAACTTCCCGCTGTTCCACTGGGATGAGGACCGCAAGGCCTATGCAGCCGAGCACCAGCCGTTCACTCTGCCGACTGAGACCGACATCGCCAAGATCGAGGCCGACCCGTTGGCTGCCGGTTCCTGCACCTACGACTTTGTCATGGACGGTTTTGAGGCCGGCGGCGGTGGCATGCGCATCCATAACGCCGAGATGCAGATGTCCATGCTCAAGCTCCTGGGCTTTACTGAGGAGCGCGCCGAGTCGCAGTTTGGCTTCCTCATGGAGGCGCTCAAGTTTGGTGCGCCCCCGATGGGCGGTTTTGCCCTGGGTCTGGACCGCGTGTGCATGCTGCTTACCGGCTCCGATTCTATCCGCGACGTCATGGCGTTCCCCAAGACGGCCAGCGGCTCCGACCTTATGTCGGGCGCCCCGAGTGCCGTTTCCGGCGCCCAGCTCAAGGACGTCAGCCTGCGCTTGATGTAGGCGAGCGGCTACATATTGTCTCTAACGAGGGAAGGACGCGTGCCTTCCCTCGTTTTTTATGCGCGGGCGTTGCGAGGGCATAGGGTGACCGGACGTCGCGGAAAGTGCGTCCCGGAATCTGCGTCCAGAATGGGCCGCGCTTTCCCAAAGGGGGTCCTCTGGGAAAGCGCGGCCCAGAATTCGACAAAATAATGGGGCACAGTTTCCGGTTGAGCCTTCTGGCGGAAACTGTGCCCCATCGTTGACACTCGAAGTGGGATGTGGTTTCCGTCCCGCTCTCGACAAGCATCTAACGCTACAATAACTACCACGTGGCTGGGTTTGGCCGGCCAAATGTGCGATGCTGCGGGAGGGGACATGGTCGAGTTTACAAAGACGATTAAAGATCCGTTGGGACTACATGCCCGCCCGGTTGCGCTTCTCTATGACATTATCGCCAAACATCGTAGTGACGTGTCGGTCAGCATCGGCGATCGCCACACGGATGGCCGCGATATCATGGGACTCATGGCCCTCTATGGTGAGTGCGGTGAGAGCGTCGTCTTTCATGTTTCGGGCGCGGATGAGGCCTCGTGCGTCACGTCGATCAGAAACCTCTCGCTCTAAGCGTAACAATGTGAAAAAGGGAGAGTTCCCTCTGTTTCATACATTGGTATGACAAGGCACCGCAAAGAGACCGTCTTTGCGATGCCTTTGTTTAATATGGGAAACTTTTTCGAAAACTGAATAGAGACCCTTTCCAAAAAGTTAACCACGTGTTAGTTTACTATAGCAAACATAGACGCGGTTAACTTTTATCGCGTCGATGTTGAGGACGAACCGATGTTAGGAGCTCACTCATGTCTTGCGGACCGCAGATGCCGGCCATGCCGCTTTCGATGGTAAAAGCGGGCGAAACCGTGCACGTTTCTCGTGTAAAGGGCGATGAGGACATAAAGCACCGTCTCAAGGACCTCGGCTTTATCGAGGGCAGCGAGATCCACGTGGTGAGCTCGAGTGGCGCCAATATCATCGTCACGGTGCTGGGCGCACGCTTTGGCATCGATTCCAAGGTTGCCATGCACATCATGACCGTCGGTTAATCCGCAGCATTTCATAAAAACCGAAAGGGGGACAAGAGGATGAAGACGTTGGGTGACGTTAAGGTGGGCGAGAGCTCTACCATCGTCAAGCTTCACGGTGAGGGCGCGCTTCGCCGCCACCTTATGGACCTGGGGCTCATCAAGGGCACTTCGTTTAAGGTCGTGAAGGTTGCACCGCTCGGTGATCCGGTCGAGATCAACGTGCGCGGCTACGAGCTTTCCATCCGCAAGGAGGAGGCGGCCGTCGTCGAGGTCCAGTAAGGGCCCACGACGTATATTTCTGCAGATTAAGTTAGATATTTCTAACTTAATGCAGTAACTTTGAAGCACATTATCCATCCTGCGCGGAGAAAGCAGCGCGGGCAAACAAGGAAGAAGGATTGAATGGCGGATTCTCAGATCCATGTCGCGCTGGCGGGTAACCCCAACTGCGGCAAGACCACGCTTTTCAACCTGATCACCGGCGCCAACGGCTACGTTGGCAACTGGCCCGGCGTCACGGTTGAGAAAAAGGAGGCCAAGCTCCTGAGCGACAAGAACGTTACCATCACGGACCTCCCCGGCATCTACTCGCTTTCCCCCTACAGCCCCGAGGAGCAATGCTCGCGCGATTACCTCATGAGCGGCGAGCCCGATGTGGTCGTCCAGGTGGTCGACGCCACCAACCTCGAGCGCAACCTGTACCTGGCGCTTCAGGTTATCGAGACCGGCCTACCCGTGGTCGTTGCCCTTAACATGGCCGACTTGGTCGAGAAGAACGGCGACAAGATCGACACGGACAAGCTCTCCAAGAAGCTCGGCTGCCCGGTCATGATGATTTCGGCCCTTAAGAACAAGGGTATTAAGGAACTGTTCGAGCAGGTTAAGAAGTCCGCTGCTTCCAAGGGCCAGGTGCCGGAGCACAAGTTCGATTCCTCCATCGAGGACGTTCTGGACCACATCGAAAACAACCTGCCGGCGAGCGTTCCCGCCAACAAGCGTCGCTACTACGCGGTTAAGCTGTTCGAGCGTGATGCGGACGCCTGCAAGCTCATCAACCTCACCAAGGAGAAGGCCGCTCGCGTGGAAGAGCTGGTCGCCCAGTGCGAGCAGGACTGTGATGACGACGCCGAGTCCATCATCACCGGTGAGCGCTATGGCGTCATCGCGCACATCATCGACGAGTGTCTCACCAAGGCTCCGGCCAAGATGAGCACCTCCGAGAAGATCGACCGTGTGGTTACCAACCGTATCCTGGGCCTGCCGATCTTTGTGGTCATCATGTTCTGCGTGTACTACATCGCCGTTTCCACCTTAGGTGGCACGGTGACCGACTTCACCAACGACCAGCTCTTTGGCACCGACGGTTGGTATGTGCTCGGTCAGGGCCGCGACGCCTACGATGCAGCCGTCGAGGCTGCGGGCGACGATGCCGACTCGGTTGACCCGGCGCAGTACGGCCCCTATGTCCCGGGTATCACCACCGTGGTGCACGATGCCCTTGTGGCGGGTGGCACCGAGGACGGCGGCCTGGTCGATTCGCTGGTCTGCGACGGCATCGTCGGCGGTTTGGGCGCCATCTTTGGCTTTGTGCCGCAGATGTTCCTGCTGTTCGTCATGCTGTCCTTCCTGGAGGATTGCGGCTATATGGCCCGCGTTGCCTTTATCATGGACCGCGTGTTCCGCCGCTTTGGCCTGTCCGGTAAGTCCTTTATCCCCATGCTCGTGTCCTCGGGCTGTGGCGTCCCCGGCGTCATGGCCACCAAGACCATCGAGAACGAGAAGGACCGCCGCATGACGGTCATGACCACCACGTTTATTCCCTGTGGCGCCAAGCTGCCGATCATCGCCCTGCTCATGGGTTCCATCATCGGCGATTCTTCCACCACCGCCGCGTGGATCAGCCCGCTCTTCTACTTCCTGGGCGTCTTCGCCGTCATCGCCTCGGGCCTTATGCTCAAGAAGACCAAGCTCTTCGCCGGTCGCCCGACGCCGTTCGTTATGGAGCTTCCTGCCTACCACTTCCCGGCGATCCGCTCTTGGGCACTGCACGTGTGGGAGCGCTGCTGGGCCTTTATCAAGAAGGCCGGCACGGTCATCTTCGCATCCACCGTCGTGGTTTGGTTCCTCTCCAACTTTGGAAGCTACAACGGTTCCTTTGGCTTCCTGCCTGCAATGGACGGCATCCCCGAGGAGTTCATGGACTACTCCGTGCTTGCCATGCTCGGTAACCTGGTCGCTTGGATCTTCGCTCCGCTCGGCTTTAGCACCTGGCAGGCAACTGCGCTGACCGTCTCGGGCCTTGTGGCTAAGGAGAACGTCGTCGCCACCGCCGGCTCGCTGCTGTCCGTGGCTGATGCCGCCGAGACCGACCCGAGCCTGTGGACTGCGTTTGCCGGTATGTTCCCCACCATGGGCGCTTGCGTTGCCTTTGGCGCGTTCAACCTGCTGTGCGCTCCGTGTTTTGCCGCCATGGGTACTATCCGTAACCAGATGGACTCCGGCAAGTGGACCGCGATTGCCATCGGTTACGAGTGCGCCTTCGCTTGGGTGATCGGCCTGTTCATCAACCAGTTCTACAACCTGCTTGTTCTGGGGCAGTTTGGTATCTGGACGATTGTGGCCATCGTGCTGCTGGTTGCGATGCTCTTCCAGATCTTTCGTCCTATCCCTGCGCATGCATGGACCGACGAGGACGAGACCAGCACTGCTTCCGCCGCATTTTCCGCTTAAGCCCGAATAAGGATTAGCCCCTTTCCACGAGCCCGGGTGTCCCAGCGACACTCGGGCTTTTTGGCGGTGGGGGAGATGTGGCGTTTCCGCAGATAAAACCGACCAAAATAAACCTGTCCCTTTTTGGCAGGTGGAAAATGGGGTAAAGTAAGTTATGGTTAACTAGAGGAGGCTTGCTATGGCACCTATCGATATTGTTGTTCTGGCTGTTATCGGTATTGCGTTTGTCGCGGTATGCGTGCGCATCTACCGCAAGGGCACCTGCGCCGACTGTGCTCAGGGTGGCGTTTGCACAGGGCATTGCTCCAACAAAAAGACGTGTGCCGCACTTAAGGGCGTGGACAAAATCGCCGAAGACTTGGGCCGCGGTATTCATTAGTCGAACGGCGCTTGGGCATGTATGACTGCAGATACGGCAGCTGCTGATACGATAGGTGTGTTAGCAACTGCCGCCGAGCGGCTTAAACGAAAGGAACCCTGTATGGAGTCCTGTGCCTACCCGATGCTCTTTAGCCCGATCAAGGTCGGTACGACCGAGGTCAAGAACCGCGTCTTTATGCCGCCGGTATCTACCAACCTAGCCGATCACGGCTATGTGACCGACGACTTGGTCGATCATTACCGTGCCCGCGCCAAGGGCGGCGTGGGCCTCATCATTACCGAGGTCGTGACGGTTGAGCCTACCTATACCTATCTGCCGGGTGACATGTGCTGCTACGACGACACGTTTATCCCCGGCTGGGAAAAGCTCGCCGCGGCCGTCCACGAGTATGGCTGCAAGATCATGCCGCAGCTCTTCCACCCCGCCTACATGGCCTTTAACATTCCGGGCACGCCGCGCCTGATCGCTCCGTCCTTTGTGGGCCCGTCCTATGCCCGCGAGGCACCGCGTCCTATCACGGTCGATGAGATTCACGAGCTTACGCACCAGTTTGGCGACGCTGCCGTACGTATGCAGAAGGCCGGTGTCGATGGCGTCGAGGTCCATGCGGCACACGCCCACGGCATGCTCGGCGGCTTTTTGACTCCGCTCTACAACAAGCGTACCGACGAGTACGGCGGCTCGCTCGACGCCCGTATGCGCTTCTTGCTCGAGGTCATCGCCGAGATTCGCGAGCGCTGCGGCAAGGACTTTATCATCGACGTCCGCATCTCGGGCGATGAGTACACCGATGGCGGCCTGACCCTCAACGACATGATCTACGTCTCGCGTCGCCTGGAAAAGGCCGGCGTCGACATGATTCACGTGTCGGGCGGCACCACCATCAAGCGTGGCTCCGCGATTCCCGCCGCCGGCACGCAGCAGGCCTCGCACGCCGCCTGCTCGCGCGAGATCAAAAAGCACGTCAACATTCCCGTCGCCACCGTCGGACGCATTAACGAGGCCTGGATCGCCGAGGAGCTGATCGAGGACGGCGCGGCCGACATCTGTATGATGGGCCGCGCCAATCTGTGCGATGCCGAGTTCTGCAACAAGGCAGCCGCTGGCAACGCCGACGAGATCCGTCCCTGCATCGGTTGCCTGCGTTGCCTGAACGGCATTATGTTTGGCAAGCGCATCTCCTGCACCGTCAACCCGGACGTGGAGCGCGACGAGGCTGGCTACGAGCCTGCCGCCGAGGCCAAGAACGTACTGGTTGTGGGCGCCGGTCCCGCGGGTATGGAGGCAGCCTACATTGCCGCCAAACGCGGTCATAACGTGGTGCTCGTGGATAAGCAGGACGAGCCGGGCGGCGAGATGCGCATCGCAGCCGTTCCGCCGGCAAAGCAGGAACTCACCCGCGTGATCAAGTATCAGTACCGTCGCCTGGCCGAGGCCGGCGTAAAGTGCGTCTTTGGCACCGAGCTTACTGCCGAGGACATTCAGCGTGACTACGCCGGCTACGAGGTCGTCCTGGCCTATGGCGCCGAGCCTATCACCCCGGCCTTCATGCAGGGCTTTAAGCAGGTTATGACGGCTGACGACCTGTTGGGCGGCAAGGCTTTCCCGGGCAAGAAGATCGTCATCGTGGGTGGCGGCACCGTTGGCTGCGAGACGGCCGATTACCTGGCCCCATTGGTCAACGACCTGTCGCCGGCCAACCGCGACGTCACCGTCATCGAGATGACCAAGACGCTCGCCGCCAACGAGGGTGGTGCCGGTCGCGCGGTGCTCATCACGCGCATGCTCTCAAAGGGCGTTCACGTGCTGACCGAGGCCAAGGTGACCGAGATTACCGAGGACACTATCAGCTACGAGAAGGACGGCGAGGTCCACACCATCGCCGGTGCCGATACGCTGGTGCTTGCTATGGGCTATCGTCCCAATACCAAGCTGGCCGACGACCTGGCGGCAGCCGGCGTTACCACTCACGTGCTGGGCGATGCCAACAAGTGCGGCAACATTCGCGACGCCATCGGCGATGGCTACAAGGTCGCCTGCGAGCTCTAGTCAACCCCTTGTTGCATGGGGACAGGTTGCTTTGCACCAACTTGGTGCATGTGAACCTGACCCCATTGCACCATTTGATACAACGCAAGCGGCGGCCGTCCCATGTTTGGGCGGCCGCCGCTTGCGTTTTATCAAAGAAAGATCATTGCCGAGCCTTAAATGCCTTTTGTCTGTGTGCCTTCCACAATCATGTTGCGGTTGTAGGCCAGGTGCAGATACATCGCATCGTGATCGATTGAGCCATACGAAAGCGAAATTATGCGTCTTAATTCCGTACGCAAATCAAGACGAAAACCGTTTGCGTCTCGGATAAATCAGTACGCAAACGGTTTTCGTCTTATATCTTGAAGGCCTACAGGCGAAACGATTCGGCAACGGTGGAGGTCGACCGGTTTGAGTATTGCAGGCTGACGCTCGAAGGCAGCAACGTAACGTTCGACGCGCTCACGTCGGCTCGCCAGGACTTGAGTTTTCACACGCTCGAGCATAAGTGTGTTGAACATCTCGGCATTTCTGAGCTAACGCCGGATATTATGCGCACGCTTCGCTTGCTCGGCAAAGATGGCTATACCAACGCTGCGGCGATTTTGGCGGATAAGAATGATTTTCCGGGCATCGACTGCGTCCGTTTTGGTGATACCGAGGATGTGATCTTGGATCGCGAGGCGGCGACAAATGTATCCGCAATTGAGCAGGTGGACAGGGCGGTGGCTATGTTTGCACGCTACTACCGTTATGAGCGTATCGAAGGGATGGAGCGCGTCCAAACCGATCGAATTCCTCTCGAGGCGTTTCGCGAAGCTGTCGCAAACGCTTTGGTGCATCGGACGTGGGACGTTCGAGCTATAGCAACCCGCATAGCGCGCCTTGATCATCAACCGTCCGTATTTCGCAGCAACTTATAACAGGCTCGGGGTGCCAATTTGGGGTGCAGTAGTGCTGCGCCACGAAAAGGGCCTATCTACTACGTTTAAGCCTCAGGGGTCAACCATAGTCGGCTTTTTCGAAAATCGACAAGCTGCCTACCTGCGGTTTTGTTTTCACGGTTTTTGGTATGGCCGAGGCTATCCGTGTTAACGTAGTAGATGGGCCACTTTTGTGGCAAGGGGCCGATCTGCGGGCTAGGGTAGCTAAAAGAGCCCCGTCCCAAAAAGACTGATTGGGAGCTGGGGCGTGTCGATGCGATAGTATTGCATGGTGGTATTCGACTAACCGAGGGCTTATCCGAGGGCTTTATGGAACAGCACCAGCATAATCAAAGCTTGCAAGATCAGGCATACAATGCACTGCGCTCCAAGATCATCTATGCCGAGCTCAAGCCCGGCACGCGCCTTTCGGCGATTGGTCTGGAAAAGGAGACGGGAATCGGGCGTACGCCCATTCGCGAGTCCTTTGTGCGCCTGCGTGAGCAGGAGCTGGTGGAAACGCGTCCCAAAAGCGGCACCTACGTCTCTAAGATCAGCATGGAGCGCGCCGAGAACGCCTGTTTCTTGCGCGAGAAACTCGAGCGAAGCGTACTCATTAAATGCTGCTCGGTCGCCACGCCCGAGCAAAAGCATCGGCTCGATCAGATTCTTGCCGAGTCCGAGTCGCTCGACCATGGCGAAACGCGTCGTTTCTTTGACCTGGACAACCTGTTCCATGAGACGTGTTTTGAGATTGCCGGCCGTCACATGTTGTGGGATTGGATGAAGAGCGTCAATACGCATTTTGAGCGATACAACTGGTTGCGTATGGTGTCGCAGGATCTAGATTGGGAGCCGATTCGTCGGCAGCATCGCCGGATTCTCGAGGCCATTAAGAGGGGCGATACCGACGCGGCGAGCTATCTGGCCGAGACACACCTGCACCTGATGCCCGAAGAGCAAGGTCCGGTTATCGCCTTACATCCCGATTATTTTGAGCTGTCCAAAGACTCGGCTATCTAGCCCATTATCGCATCTGCTCGAGACGCAAAAACGATGCTGCTCACCTACAGCGTTTTGCAACCGAGAATTTTAAAAAATGCCTAAAATGGCTCAGACTGCCGACAATGGGGAAACGGGGTGCGCTATGGCGCAGATGAGAATCAAGGACATTGCCGTCGAGGCGGGTGTGAGCCCGGCCACGGTCTCGCGCTATCTCAATAACCGCCCCGGGCAAATGACCGAGGAAACCCGTGCTCGCATTGCGGAGGTTATCGAGCGTACCGGCTATCGCCCACGTGCCGCCGCGCGCAATCTGCGCAGCTCGCGTACCAACCTCATCGGCGTGATCTTGGCCGACATCGCCAACCCGTTCTCCAGCGCCATGCTCGAGGGCCTTTCCGCCAGCGCCGCCGCGCGCGGCTGCTCGCTCATGACAGCCATTAGCGGCAACGATCCCGCCAAGGAGGCCGAGTCGCTCACCAGGCTTATCGACGCTGGCGTGGACGGCCTGGTCGTCAATACCTGCGGTGGTAACGACGAGGCGATCGTCGCGGCAGCGGGACGCCTGCCCGTTGTGCTGCTCGACCGCGACGTTGCCGACGGCGGTGTCGATCTGGTGACATCTAACAACCGTGAGCTGGTCGCCGGCCTGGTAGACGCCTTGGCTGCTGCGGGCAGCGAGCACCTGTGCCTGCTCACCGAAGCAAGCGACGACAGCCCCGTCCGTCGCGAGCGCGCCGAGGCCTTTACCGACGAGCTTTCGCGCCGCGGCCTTTCCGGCGAGGTCGTCACCCTGGCCGATGGCGGCGCCACGGGCGTCGGCCGCCTGGACAAGACCATCCGTGGCTATGCAGGAAAAGATCTCGGCCTCATTGCCGTCAACGGCCTGGTTTTCCTGCGCCTGACCGAGGCGCTGGCGCAGCTTGGCCCCTCGCTGCCGGCGGGGCTCAAGATCGCGACGTTTGACGACTATCCCTGGAACCATGTGCTCTTTGGTGGAGTCACCACGGCCGCGCAGGACACCCTCACCATCGCCGAGCGCGTGGTCGATCGCCTCTCCGAGCGTATCGACGTTGTTACCACCACCGTGGGCGATGCCGCAAAGCTCGCCCCTAAGCGCATCGAGGTTCCCGGCCACATCGAACACCGCGCTTCGACCTCGCGCTAGCCGCTCGTTCGTAACTGCCTGTTCGCGCTCGTTTTTTGGGCGCTTGATACGCTTTAACCCTGCGGAAACATTTTTCTGCGATAGTATCTGCGATATAGACCAGTCGAAACCCGCCCGAAAGAAAGGGGAGCGACATGAACCAGCAGAACATCGATTACGTACTCCGTTCCGTAGAGCAGCGTGACATCCGCTTTGTGCGTCTGTGGTTTGTCGACATTCTCGGCCGCCTCAAGAACTTTGCCATTAGCCCCGAAGACCTCGAGGTCGCTTTTGAGGAGGGTATTGGCTTTGACGGCTCCGCCATCGAGGGCTTTGCCACGCCCGAGGAAGCCGACATGCTCGCGTTCCCTGACGCCTCGACCTTCCAGATCCTGCCGTGGCGCCCGAGCCATAACGGCGTCGCCCGCGTGTTCTGCGATGTGTGCACTCCCGATCGCAAGCCGTTTGCCGGCGACCCGCGCGACGCCCTGCGCCGCATGTTCTATAAGGCCGAGAAGACCGGCTACCTGCTCAACGTGGGTGCCGCGCTGGAGTATTACTACTTCCCCGACGAGCACACCCCCGAGCCGCTCGACAACGTGGGCTACTTCGACCTTTCGGTGAGCGATGCCGCTCGCGACCTGCGCCGCAATACGGTGCTCACGCTCGAGAAGATGTCCGTGCCCGTGGAGTACACCTTCCACGCCGCCGGCCGCTCGCAGCACGGCATTAGCTTGCGTCACGCCGAGGCCCTGAGCATGTCCGACGCCATCACCACGGCCAAACTCATCATTAAGCAGCAGGCCTACGAGAGCGGTTGCCACGCCTCCTTTATGCCCAAGCCGCTGGCGGGCGAGGACGGCAGCGCCATGTTTTTGCATCAGTCGCTGTTCGACCACGACGGCAACAACGTCTTTTGGGGCGAGGACGACGAGAAGTACCACCTCTCCGATATCGCCAAGCACTATATGGCCGGCATTCTGGCACACGCGCGCGAGATCAGCGCCATCACCAACCCCACGGTCAACTCGTACAAGCGCATCACCACGGGCGGCGACTCCGTGCCACAGTACGCTACGTGGGGCCTGCGCAACCGCGCGAGCATGGTCCGCATCCCGGTCTACAAGCCCGGCAAGCAGCTGTCCACGCGCATCGAGCTTCGCAGCCCCGATCCCATGGCCAATCCGTACCTGGTCAACGCCGTCACGCTGGCGGCTGGTCTGGACGGCATCGAGCGCAAGCTGGAACTCCCGCCCGAGGCAACGGCCGAGACGCTCAAGCTTACCGACCGTCAGATGGTCGAGGCCGGCTATACGCCGCTGCCGCGCTCGCTCAAAGAGGCGCTCGACGTGTTTGAGGAATCGCAGTTTATGAAGGATGCCCTCGGCGAGCACATCCACAGCTTCTTCCTCAAAAAGAAGCGCGACGAGTGGCATAAGTTTGAGTCCACGATCACCGAGTGGGAGATCAAGCACTACCTGGCGAACTCCTAATCGCGCCGGCTTGTTCCAGTACGATTGAGCTCATTTCCTTGGAGGTCGATATGTCCGAAAAGAGTGCCCTGTTCATGGCGCGCACGACGCGCTTCCACGAGTTTGCCCGCAGCTTGACGACCACCCTGGGTGTCGAGGTGAGCCTGGCAACCCCCGATTCGCCGACTGCGGCGCATGACTTTGACCTGCTGATCCTCGATTCCGATGGCATCCGCAGCGACCGCATCGATCAGATTGCCAAGTGGCTTGACGACCGCGGCGGCGTTCCCATGCTGGTGATCGTCGACGACGAGGCGCTCGGCACCCTGCGCCTGCCCAATCACGCGCATGCCGACTTTGTATGCCCCACGGCGACACCCAACGAGCTTAAGGCTCGTGCGCAGCGCCTGATGGGCGAGGAGGAGACCATCACCGCCGACGATGTGCTCAACATCGATAACCTCGAGATTAACCTGGCTACCTACCAGGTGACACTCGACGACGAGCCCATCGACCTGACGCTGATGGAGTACTCGCTGCTGAGCTTTTTGGCGACGCACCCCAACCGCGCCTACAGCCGCGAGGTGCTGCTGCACCGCGTGTGGGGTTTTGAGTACTGCGGCGGCACGCGCACCGTCGACGTGCACATCCGACGTATCCGCTCCAAGGTGGGCCCGCAGATCGCGGCGCACATTACCACCGTCCGCGGCGTGGGTTATCTGTTTAAGGACTAGCTTTTCACCGCAAAGGGGGGCAGGCGCCTTCGTGGTGGTTTTGCCGCATGCGTGGATCCCTTTCGAGTTTGCAGCAGAACTTAAGCATTCCTTAAAGATTACGTTCTCATACACGTTCGCCCGCATATTGGGGTACAACTCAACGTGAACAATGATGGCCCGCCACATGTTTGGCGGGCCTTTGGTTATTAGACGAAAGGATCGCAGCTATGAGCGAGAACGATTCCCAGCGTCCCCAGGATGCGGGCAACGCTGGCGAGACCCAGCAGCAGCCGCGCGTGCAGGTGGAGTCGACGCCTGCCGACGGCAACATTCCCTACGTGCAGGCCTACGACACACAGACCGGCCAGCCGCTGGGCGGTCAGCAGGTTGTAAACAAGCACACGGTGGTCAAGACCAGGACCAAAAAGCTGCCGATCTTTATTACGGCGCTCGCCGGCTGTGCCTGCGGCGCCCTGCTGGTCATCGCGCTCATTATGAGTGGCACGCTCAACATTGGCGGCGGAAAGAATGTCGTGACGGCGGGTGCTTCGGGTTCATCGACGCAAAAGATTACGATCGACTCCGAGGACACCACGCTTGCCGAGGCCGTTTCTGCCAAGGCCCTGCCCTCCGTCGTTTCCATCACCGCCACTTCGAGCGGTAGCCAGAATGGCTCGCTTTCGCAGTCTGCCGACGAGTCGGATGGTTCGGGCAGCGTCGGTTCGGGCGTGGTGCTCGATACCGAGGGCCACATCCTCACCAACAACCATGTGGTCGATGGCTATGACCAGTACGTGGTTACCATGGACGACGGTACCACCTACGAGGCCGAGTTCGTGGGCAACGACGCCTCGAGCGACCTGGCCGTCATCAAGCTCAAGGATGCCGAATCCTCCAAGCTCACCCCGATCGAGATCGGTGACTCCTCCAAGCTCAACGTGGGCGAGTGGGTCATGGCGATCGGCTCGCCGTTCGGCAACGAGCAATCTGTCTCCACGGGCATTGTGTCGGCGCTGTATCGCTCCACGGCCATGAGTTCTACCAGCGGCAACACCATCTACGCCAACATGATCCAGACCGATGCCGCCATCAACCCGGGCAACTCCGGCGGCGCGCTCGTTAACGACAATGGCGAACTCGTGGGTATTAACTCTCTTATCGAGAGCTACTCGGGCTCCAGCTCGGGCGTGGGCTTTGCCATTCCGGTCAACTATGCCAAGAACATCGCCGACCAGATTATCGACGGCAAGACGCCGGTTCATCCATACCTGGGCGCCACGCTTTCGAGCGTCAACGCGCTCAACGCCCGCACTAACAATCTCGGCACCGATAGCGGCGCGTATGTGGCAAGTGTCGTCGAGGACGGTCCTGCCGCCAAGGCTGGCATCCAAGAGGGCGATGTCATCACCAAGCTGGGTGACGATGAGATTACGAGCGCCGATGGCCTGATTATCGCGCTGCGCAGCCACGAGGTGGGCGAGAAGGTCGAGATCACGCTCGTGCGCGGCAAGGAAGAGAAAAAGGTCACGGTCGAGCTGGGTTCTGATGAGGAGCTGCAGAACCAGCAGCAGAACGACAGCGCGACCGACACCGGCAACGGCGGCATTACCGACGAGCAACTGCGCCAGTACCTGGAAGAACTGCTGGGCCAACAGGGTCAGGGGCAAGGCTACGGTCAGGGTTTCTAACGAGCTGTATCGCACATATCGAAGCCAGAGGGGCTGTTCCGCCAACGCGGGACAGCCCCTCTTCTCTTATTGATCCGTTGGGGACGGAGGAAAACGGATCATTTAGAAATGGCAAGGGCATGGTTCGGAACGGCTTGGACAGTTAGTTCAGATTTGTATAAAACGGGTGCGGTCTGAGGCGTGTTTTGAGCGGTTTTGAAATGAAAGATGGGCCGAGATGGGTGTCTCGAAGACGGAAGCAAACCTAATTTGCCGTTCAGAACGATTGATTGGGGCGAAAAGCCGATATTTCAGCTCGATTCGGCGCGCGTAATTATACAAATCTGAACTAACTGTCCAACCCCGGTCTGGCGGCTGCCGATTCGGTGCGGTTTGAGACTGCTATTCGGCCCCATCGCGACCGGTGGTACTCTTGTATCCGTTTGAAATCGAGCGAAGGAGTGCCGCTATGGAGCAATCGAGCCTGTTTGGTGACGGCGTGGACATCGATACCGAAACGCCAGCGAGCACGGATACCGCTGCGCCGGCCGATACCCGTGCCCAGGCGGCAGCGCGCGCGGCTGAGTTGCGCCACGAGCTCGACTACCATGCTTACCGCTACTACATGCTCGATGCGCCCGAGATCACGGACGCTGCCTTTGACAAAATGCTCGTTGAGCTGCAGGAAATCGAGGCTACCTACCCTGACCTGGTGACGCCCGACAGCTATACCCAGCGCGTGGGCGGCTACGTGAGCGAGCAGTTTACGCCGGTCAAGCACATGGCGCGCATGTATTCCATGGACGATGCCATGGATCTGGACGAGCTCGACGCTTGGCTCCAGCGCACCGAGGATGCGCTCGGTGCCGGTAGCGTCACCTATACCTGTGAGCTTAAGATCGACGGTCTGGGCGTCGCGCTTACCTACCAAAACGGCACCTTTGTGCGCGCCGCCACGCGCGGCGACGGCACCACGGGCGAGGACGTGTCGCTCAATGTCCGTACCATCAAGGATGTGCCCATGCACCTGTCCGAGCCGGCGCTCGCTCACATGGGCGCCGACCGCGAGCGCACCATCGAGGTACGCGGCGAGGTGTACATGCCCAAGGGCAGCTTTGTTCGCCTGAATGAAGAGGCCGATGCCGAGGGCCGCGACCCTTTCGCCAACCCGCGCAACGCCGCTGCCGGATCCTTGCGTCAGAAGGATCCCAAGGTCACGGCGCGCCGCGACCTGGCCACCTTTATCTATGCCATTGCCGATACCGATCCGCTGCACGTCCACAGCCAGCGCGAGTTTCTGGACTGGTTGCGTAGCGCCGGCTTTAGCGTCAACCCTAACGTGGCTCGTTGCGCCACGCCGGCCGAGGTCCACGAGTTCTGTGCCCAGGCGCTCGAGCACCGCGGCGACCTGGATTACGACATCGACGGCGTGGTCGTAAAGGTTGACAGCTTCCAGCAACAGCTCGACCTAGGCTTTACCGCCCGCGCGCCGCGCTGGGCCATTGCCTTTAAGTTTCCGCCCGAGGAAAAGCAGACCGTCCTGCGCGAAATTCGCATCCAAGTGGGCCGCACCGGTGTGCTCACGCCGGTCGCCGAGTTCGACCCGGTGACGGTTGCCGGCTCCACCATCGCGCGCGCCACGCTGCACAATATCGACGAGATCCGTCGCAAAAACGTGCGCGAGGGCGATACCATCATCGTGCACAAGGCGGGCGACGTTATCCCCGAGGTCGTGGGTCCGGTGCTCGACAAGCGCCCGGCCGATTCGGTTGACTGGCACATGCCCGAGGTCTGCCCCGTGTGCGGTAGCCCCGTGGTCCACGAGGATGGCGAGGTGGCTTACCGCTGCGTGTCCATCGACTGCCCCGCACAGCTCAAGGAGCGCCTGCTCCACTGGGTGAGCCGCGGTTGCATGGACGTCGATGGCCTAGGCGACGAGATCGTCGACAAGATGATCGCCGCCGGGCTGATTCACGACGTCGCAGACTTCTACCAGCTCACGGTCGACGACATCGCCGGCCTGGACACGGGGCGCACCTATGCCAGCTCCAACAGCAGAAAGGGCGTTAAGAAGGGCGATCCCATTCCGGTAGGCCTCAAGACGGCCGAGAAAATCATCGCCGAGCTCAACAAGTCCAAGAGTCAGCCGCTCGGTCGCGTGCTGTTTGCCCTGGGCATCCGTCACGTGGGCAAGAGCGTGGGCGAGGTCATCGCCGAGCGATTCCTGTCGATTGACAAGCTTATCTTGGCGAGCGAAGAGGATATTGCCGAGTGCGAGGGCATCGGCCCCAAGATTGCGGCGAGCGTCAAGCAGTTCCTGGCCGTGCCCGAGAACCTTGCCGTCCTGGAACGTCTGCGCCAGGCGGGCCTGTCGCTCGAGGTCGATTTGGGCGCCGCGCACGCGCAAGCCGCAGCCGACGCTGGCGTGGCAGGCGAGCTCGCCGACGCACAGCCGCTCGCGGGTCTGACCTTCGTGCTCACCGGCACGCTCGTCAACCGCACGCGCGACGAGGCGGGCGCGGCGCTCAAGGTGCTCGGCGCCAAGGTTTCGGGCAGCGTATCAAAGAAGACGAGCTATCTGGTTGCCGGTCCCAAAGCGGGTTCCAAGCTTACCAAGGCCGAGCAGCTGGGCGTACCCGTGCTGGACGAGGACGCACTCGAGCAGATCTTGGCTACCGGTGAGGTGCCCCAGGCTTAAGGCATCAATAGTCAAATTGAAGAACCGCCCGAAAGCGCGATGCCTTCCGGGCGGTTCTTACTTTGTTGGGGAAACCGGCATCGTGATCTGCGTCACATAGGTCGCGGGGTCGTCGCTGATGATGTCGTCAATGAGGGCGATTTCGCGTGGCCCCGCTACGCTGCTAACTTGTCAAAAGCCCCGCGCCGGTTGAGCACGGTAAACGCGACAACACAGATGACTGCCGACAGAATTGACCCGCACGGCGAGGCGATGCCCATGGGAAACAACGTATCGGAATAGGCGTTCGACAGCAGCCACGCGCCCGGCACGCGAATGAGCGCCACGGCCAGCACGTTGTGCGCAAAGCCGATGTAGCTCTTGCCATATGCAGCGAAAAAGCCGCTAAAGCAAATGTGGATGCCGGCAAAAATCGCGTCGAAAATATAGCTGCGCATATAGCCGGTGCCGGCAGCGACTACTGCAGCGTCCTTGGCAAAAAAGCCAATAAACGCCGGCGCCACCAGCCACATCAGCACCGTGATCAGGCAGCCGTACACCACCGAGATGGTCATGGCGTCTTTGAGCACCTGACGCGCACGGTCGCCCTTGCCCGCGCCGGCGTTTTGCGCCGTGAGTGCGCTGACGGTGGCGCCCATGGAACTCGGTACAATGAACAAAAAGCTGATCATCTTTTCGACCAGGCCCACGGCGGCGGCGTCGACCAGGCCGCGATGGTTGGCGATGACGGTGATAAACATAAACGCCACCTGGATGCAGCCGTCCTGCACGGCCACGGGCACGCCGATTTTAAGGATGCTGCCGAGCACCTCGGGCTGGGGGCGCAGGTCGCTACGCTTAACGTGGATGTTCGTGCGGCGGCTCTTAAGCCACACGAGCGCGAGGGCAACGCTTGCCGTCTGGGCGGTTACCGTGCCGAGTGCCGCACCCACGGGGCCGAGCCCCATGTAGCCGATAAACAGAAAATCGAGCGCGATGTTGATGATGCACGCCACGCCGATCACGTACATGGGCGAGCGCGAATCGCCCAGCCCGCGAAAAATGGCCGAGAGGATGTTGTATGCGGCGATAAACGGAATGCCGACAAAGCAGATGCGCAGGTAGGCGGCGGTTCCTTCGACTGCCTCGGCTGGCGTCCCAATAAGTGCCACGATCTGTGGGCACAGTGCGAGCAGGATGGCTGCCAGCACGACCGAGACACCCATAAACAGCGTGATAGTGTTGCCGATGACGGTTTCGGCGCGATCGAAGCGGCGCGAGCCCACGGCGTGGCCGACGATAACCGTCGTTCCCATGGCCAGACCCACGAGCGTCACGGTAATGATATAGAGCGTCTGTGCGCCATTGCCCACGGCGGTGATGCCGGCGGCACCGCTAAACTGCCCCATCATGTACAGGTCGGCCATGCCGTAGAGCATCTGCAAAAAGTACGAGAGCATATAGGGCAGGGCAAAGACCGCGATGGTCTTAAGGACATTGCCGCGTGTGAGGTCGTGTTCCATAGGTGGGGCTTTCTGGCTGGGTCTGTTTCCGTACCAGTGTAGTGAAAACCCTACAACGATTGTAGAGTCAAGGTTTGTGTGTTGAGGATGGGCTTGGAAAGCCGGTCTTGTTCGAAGCGACCTGTCCTGTCGTACGGGTGTCGGCATGATTCTCTCGTGGGGTATTATGTTTTTCGAAGAATAAAACGCCGCGTGAGGGGAGGGCAGCGTGGACGGGCACGTGCAGCATGACGGTTTTGGCCGCGATATCAACTACCTGCGCATTGCCGTTACCGACAAGTGCAATTTCCGCTGCATTTACTGCATGCCGGCCGATGGCGTGGCGCCCCGTGCACACGACGAGTTACTCAGCGCCGAGGAAATCGCCCGCTTTGTGCGCTTGGTGGCGGGGGAGGGCATTCGCCGCGTGCGCCTGACGGGCGGCGAGCCGCTGGTCAGCCGCCGTATTATTCCGCTTATTCGCGACATCCGCGCGATCCCTCAGATCGAGGACATCTCGCTCACCACCAACGGCGCCCTGCTGCCCAAGCTGGCGCCGCAGCTCAAAGATGCCGGGCTTAACCGCGTCAACATCTCGCTCGACACGCTCGACCCTACGCTCTTTGGAAAGATCACGCGCCTGGGTCGGCTCGAGCAGACCATGGCCGGCATCGACGCGGCGCTGGCTTGGGGCTTTGAGCCCGTTAAGGTCAACTGCGTTGTTGTGCGCCGGCTCAACCAGGATGTGGCGGCCCTCGCGCGGCTCACGCTCGACCGTCCCATCCACCTGCGCTTTATCGAATATATGCCCATCGGCGACGAGCACACGAGCTCGCATTGCGCTGTGGACCCGCATGCGCCCGCGCTCAATCCCGAGCTGTGGGACGCGAGCGATACCGTGCCGAGTGACGAGCTGCGGGCGCGCATCAATGCCGGGGCCACCGCGACGGGGCTGGGCGAGCTCGAGCCGCTCGACATCAACGACGCTCCTGCCGGCGCGGGCCCTGCGCGCTATTGGCGCTTTCCGGGCGCGGCGGGAACGGTTGGCTTTATTAGCGCCATGTCCAACCATTTTTGTGCGAATTGCAACCGTCTGCGCCTGACGGCCGATGGCAACGTGCGTCCATGCCTGTTTAGCGATGCCGAGTATTCGGTGCGCGACGCCCTGCGCCGTGGTGATGATATACAGGTACTTTCGATTTGGCACGATGCCGTGGCCCACAAACCGCAGGAACACGCGATAATTGAGGGCACGCAACGATTTATGTCCCAAATCGGAGGATGATCATATGGCCAAGAGCAGGTACGCCGACGCCACCAAGGCCGCTCGCAGGGCCGCGATGTCTGCCCACAAAGCCACGGCCGCGGCGAATGCTGGCAACGCCGACGCGTCCGCGCAGCCGACTTCCAGCGCGGCCACCGAACCCGCCCGTGACGCACGTCGCAACGAGCTGACGCACGTGGACGCCAAGGGCGAGGTGCGCATGGTCGATGTGTCCGACAAGGCCGAGACCCATCGCATCGCCATCGCCGAGGGCACCATCCTCATGCATCCCGAGACACAGGCCATGGTACTGCAGGACCGCGCCAAAAAGGGCGACGTGCTTGCCTGCGCGCGCGTGGCGGGCATCATGGCCATCAAACGCACGAGCGACATCATTCCCATGTGCCATCCGTTGCTCATTACCAAGAGCAAGTGCGACATTGCGCCCATCGCTCCGGCGGGGACGCCGGCCGAGGATATGCCCGAGGGCTGGGCACCGGCGCGCGCGGACGGGCAGGTTGGCTTTCACGTACTGGTTACGGCCGGCGTGACGGGCAAGACGGGTATCGAGATGGAGGCCCTGACCGGCGCGAGTGCTGCGTGTCTAACGATCTATGACATGTGCAAGGCGGTTGATCGCGGTATGGAGATCGTCGACGTGCGCCTGTTGCACAAGGAGGGCGGCCGCTCGGGCGTGTGGGACCGCGCAGAGCGTCAGGCCGCTGCTGTTGAGGCCGTGGCCACTGACGGTGCCGCACCCGCGAGCTCACCCGTCGCCGTCGCGCCCGCAGCTCCGACACCGGCCGTCCCCGCGATCGCGTTTATCGGCTACCAAAACTCGGGCAAGACCACGCTCGTCGAGAAGGTTATCGCCGAGCTCACCCGTCGCGGCCTGCGCGTGGGTTCGCTCAAGCATCACGGGCACCACGGCTTTGATATCGACGTGCCCGCTAAGGATACCTGGCGCCATCACCAGGCCGGATCCAAGCACGTGGGCCTCATCTGCGCCACGCGCTGGGCGGAGTACGCCGACACGCGCGAGGGGGACGAGATGCCCGCGCGCGAGCTGCTGTCGCGTTACAACGATGTCGACGTGGTGATCATCGAGGGCTACAAGACCGAGGGTTTCGACAACATCGTGGTCGCGCGCTCCGGTGTCGACCGTCTGCGTGGCAAGAGCTCGCTCGACCTGGTCGACGGCCGCACGCTGGCCCTTGCCTGCAACGAAGCCCTGGCACGTCAGGCCTTCGACGCAGGCTTTGCGACCCGAGCCATCAACATCAACGACGCCCGCGCCATCTGCGACCTTATCCAAGACCACCTTTAAGGCTTGGCGCTGAACCTGCCAAAAAGGGACAGGTTTATTTTGGCAGGTTTTATCTGGGCAAACGTCATTTCCACCACAGAGGGGCCAGGCATCTTTGTGGTGGTTTTTGCTTTGGTAGATTTTTGTGACATGCCTTACAATCTACCAAGTAGTTCATGACGGGCGAAAAACGGAGAGAAGGGTCCTGATGCGTCCTTAATGTTTCATGCGGATAGATTGATTTGACAGACGGCGACGAATGTCCACCGCCCGTATTCGTATGAAACGAGGAGTCTCCGTGCTCGTATCTCTTCTCTCAAAACCTCGCCCTTCGTTGTCCGCGCAGGCTAAGCACCTGGTGGCAATGCGCTTCCTCATATATACCGGCTTTCAGACCAGCTACTTTATCGGTGTTATCGGAACACTCACCTATGCGGACGGCGCTTCGGTCGTTGCGACATCGCTGGCCGTCCTGTTTATGAACGTCTTCGTGATCCTGGGATCCTTTGCGGGTGGAGCGGCGCTTGACGCTTGGGGTCCGTGGCGGCATTTCCGGGCGAGTATCTTCGGCACGTTGGCAACCGGCGCGGCAATCCTCGCCTGTGGCAGCGCGACCGGAACAGTCCTTGCCGGCGCGGTGCTCCTGGGCTTTGTGATAGGATTCGCCCAGCCCGTCGCCACGTCCTATCCGGCGTATCTCACCGACGACCCCGTCGAGCTCAAAGACATCAACTCCGCCATCGCCATGCTCTCCAACGTGAGCATTATCGTCGGCCCCACACTGGGCGGCTTTGTCGCGGCGGCTGCATCGTCACACGCGGTGTTTTTGCTCATGATGATCTTTACCGTACTGGCGCTCGTCGCCGGTTGGGGCTTTAGGCCGCAAGCAGGTCGCGTCGCCGCGCGCGAAAGTGCTCCCGCGGATAGCAGCACAACGGCAAGTACTGCCAATCAAAGCTCCGACTCCAATAAATCCACCCGCGTCACCTTCGTGACCAGCATCAAGACAGTCTTTACCAACAGCGTCCTCGCCCTGCTGTTCTGCATTATTTTCCTTTCGAACTTTGGCTATGGCGCCTTCGATCCACTGGAGTCATTCTTCTACCGTGATGTTCTGCATGTCGGTGTCGAGTGGATGGGCTGGCTCTCGTCTGCCTGCGGCGTGGGCGCGGTGCTGGGCGCCGTGGTCGCGCTCCGCTTGCCGCCGCACCTGGTCAACCTTAAGACGCTGCTCGTGGCGCTTCTGTCCGTGGGCCTGGGAAGCCTGCTCTACGTGGGAAC
This sequence comes from Collinsella sp. Sow4_D11, assembly GCF_052116465.1. Taxonomy (NCBI): domain Bacteria; kingdom Bacillati; phylum Actinomycetota; class Coriobacteriia; order Coriobacteriales; family Coriobacteriaceae; genus Collinsella; species Collinsella sp. Sow4_D11. The sequence goes on from NZ_JBQKLA010000012.1 coordinate 55,783, forward strand.
GCCGTACGTGGGCGTAGCCCTCGTCGGCCAGATTGCCCTGGGCGTGGCCTGGGGCGTCGTCAACCCGCTCCACAACACGATCGTGCAAACGACGGCCCCGCTCGAACAGCTCGGTCGCGTCAACTCGGTCATGGGCTTTGGCAGCATGTTCGCCGGCGTGGCGCCGCTGGCGATTGCCCCGTGGCTGGCGGCGACGTTTGGCGTGCAGCAGACGCTCATCGGGGCGGGTATGGTCGTGACGGCGGTTCCCGCGGCACTGCTGCTGTTTGGACGCCGGCATTTGGATCGTGCCGCAAAGCAGTAAAAACCATCACAACATTCGATGAAAATCGCGATTTTGTCGAATAACGTCGAATGTTGTGATGGTTTGCGCCCCGGGTCATGCCATCCTGCGGATCCGGCCACCACAAAGGGGGCAGGCACCTTTGTGGCGGTTTTCGCTATGGACGGTGCGGTTTCGCTGCAGAACCGCCGGCCCGCCGCCTGCCAACCGCCGCCCTCGTTACGTTTTCGCTGCATTTGGGTAAAGCGCCTGCTCCAAGCCGGCGTTGCCTTGTATACTAGAGCGGTTTAACTGTTATGCGGAAGGGAGCGCCTATGGCACTCAGCGAGAAAGACGTGCGCGGTATCGCCGAGTACGCAAAGATCGCACTGACCGATGACGAGCTCGCCCAGATGACGTCCTACATGAACGATGCCGTCCAGATGCTCGAGCCCGTCTTGCAATATGACTTGCCCGACGTGGAGCCCACGTTCCATCCCATCGGAAGCCTGTCCAACGTGATGGGCGATGACCTGCGCGAGCCCGAGCGCGACCTGCCGCTCGACGTCGCGCTCGAAAACGCCGGCAGCGCGCGCGACCGCTACTTCCGCGTGCCGTCCATTTTGGGAGAGGGGGAGAGCGAGTAATGGCGCAGAGCTTCGATTCCCTTACCGCTGTCCAGATTGCCGCGGGAGTTGCCGCTGGCGACTTTACCGCTACCGATGTGGCCCAGGCCTCCCTTGCCGCCATCGAGGCGCGCGAGGGCGGGGTCCAGGCATTCCTGCAGGTGGCGCCCGAGCTTGCGCTCGAGGCCGCCGCGCGCGTGGATGCCGATCGTGCCGCAGGCAAGCCGCTGCCCCCGCTCGCGGGCGTGCCGCTGGCCATCAAGGACAACATGAACCTTGTGGGCACGCGCACCACCTGCGCTTCCCGCATGCTCGAGAACTACCAGAGCGTCTACACCGCCACCTGCGTCCAGCGCATGCTCGATGCCGGCTGCCTGCCCATGGGCAAGGCCAACATGGACGAGTTTGCCTTTGGCAGCTCCACCGAGAGCTCGGCGTTCCACCGCACCAACAACCCCTGGGATACCGAGCGCGTGCCCGGCGGCTCCTCGGGCGGCTCCGCTGCCGCCGTCGCCGCGGGCGAGGTCGCGCTCTCGCTGGGCTCGGACACCGGCGGCTCCATTCGCCAGCCGGCGTCGCTGTGCGGCGTGGTGGGCTTTAAGCCCACATATGGCGCCGTGAGCCGTTACGGCGTGGTCGCCTTTGGCTCGTCGCTCGACCAGGTGGGCCCCTTCGGCCGCACGGTCGAGGATGTCGCGCTGGCCATGAACGCGCTTACCGGCGCGGGCCACGATCCGTACGACTGCACCAGCCAGGATTGCGCCGTCGACTTTACCGAGCATCTCAACGATAGCATCGAGGGTAAGCGCGTGGGTATCATCCCCGCGTTTATGGAGGCCGAGGGCCTGACGTCCGAGGTCAAGGCCGCTGTTCAGCGCGCCGCCCAGGAGCTGCAGAACCAGGGCGCCGAGCTGGTCGAGGTCGACCTGCCGCACCTGGATGCCGCCATCGCCGCCTACTACGTCATCGGCCCGGCCGAGGCGTTCTCCAACCTGGCCCGCTTCGACGGTATTCGCTACGGCTATCAGGAGGAGGGCTGCGCCAACCTGTCCGACCAGAGCTCGCTGTCGCGCGCCCACGGCTTTGGCGCCGAGGCCAAGCGCCGTCAGATGCTCGGCGCCTACCTGCTGAGCTCGGGCGTGTACGACAAGTATTACTACGCTGCGCAAAAGGCCCGCACGCTCATCACGCAGGACTACGACACCGCGTATGCCAAGGTGGACACCATCCTCATGCCCGCCTCGCCGCGCACGGCCTTTAAGTTTGGCGAGATCAGCGACCCCACGCAGATGTACCTCTCCGACCTGTACACCATCTCGCTCAACATTTGCGGCAACGGTGGTATCTCGGTGCCGCTGGGCTTGGGCGAGGATACTCAGCTGCCCGTTTCTGCCCAGCTGGTGGGTCCGGCGTTTAAGGACCGTCAGCTGCTCACGTTTGCCCGCGCCCTGGAGCGCGGCTTTGCCGATGCCGCCACGGGTGCGCCCGCGCTTTCCGTCGCGCCCGATTTTGCCGGGAAGGGAGGCGAGCTGTAATGAAGGAGCTTTCCGAGGTCCTGCAGGATTGGGAGGCCGTGATCGGCCTGGAGATTCATACCGAGCTCACCGCACTCGATACCAAGATGTTCTGCAACTGCAAGCTCAGCCACGATGACGAGCCCAACGCCAACGTGTGTCCGGTGTGCTTGGGCCTGCCCGGCGCCCTGCCGGTGCCCAACAAGCGCGCCATCGAGAGCATCGTTAAGGCCGGCCTCGCCACCAACTGCGAGATCCAGCGCCACTCGATGTTCTACCGCAAGCACTACTTCTATCCCGATATGGCCAAGAACTTCCAGACAACGCAGGGTCCGGTCGCCTTTGCCATGTACGGTCACCTGGACCTGGACGTGACTGGTCGCGGCGCTGCAGAGCGCCCCGATTGCGCGTTTGGCGAGGCCGAGGCCCAGAGCCTGGCGAGCGCCTCGGCCAACGCCGAGGGCCTGTCTACGTCCATGACGTCGACCATGCGCGAGGGCAATCAGCGTGCCGGCCATCTGGCCAGCTATGACGCGTCCAACCTGCAGATGCCCGAGCGTCGCGAGGACGGTTCCTACACGGTGCCCATCCGCATTCTGCGCATCCACATGGAGGAGGACGCTGCCAAGATGGTGCACGTGGGCGGTGCCGAGGGCCGCATTACCGCCGCCGCCGAGTCGCTCGTCGACTACAACCGCTGCGGCACGCCTTTGATTGAGCTCGTCACCGAGCCCGACTTGCGTACGCCTGAGGAGGCCCGCCTGTTTATGGAAAAGCTCCGTCGCATCTTTGTGACGCTGGGCATTTCGGACTGCTCCATGGAGAAGGGTTCCATGCGCTGCGACGGCAACGTGTCGCTGCGCCGCCGCGGCGAGACCAAGCTGGGTACCAAAACCGAGCTTAAGAACCTCAACTCGTTTAAGAGCCTGCACGACGGCCTTGCCTACGAGATTTGCCGCCAGGCCGAGGTGCTCGAGGAGGGCGGCATTATCTATCAGGAGACCCGCCACTGGGAGCCCAGCCGCAAGCGCACCGTGGTCATGCGTGTGAAGGAGACGGCCGACGACTATCGTCTGTTCCCCGACCCCGACTTGGCGCCGTTCGATCTGGACGACGAGTTCATCGATGGCTGCCGAGATGAGATTCCCGAGCTGCCCGATGCCAAGCGCGCCCGTTTTGAGGCCGATTTTGGCATTAAGGCGGCCGATGCCGAGCAAATCGCCGGCGACCCGGAGTTTGCCGAGTTCTTTGAGGCCGCCGCTGCCGGTATGGCTGGCAAGGAGGCCCAGACGGTTGCAAACTTGCTGGTGAACGAGATGATCGCCTACCTTAAGGGCGCGGGCGTGTCGCTCGCCGAGTCCGGCATCGCGCCGGCTCAGGTGGCAGCGCTTGCCAAGCTGCTGGCGACCGATGCCATCAGCTCCAACCAGGCTCACGAAGTCTTTGAGGCCATGGCCCAGACCGGCGACGACCCCAACAAGATCGTCGACGAGCGCGGTATGCGTCAGGTGAGTGATGCCGGCGCGCTGCAGCCGATTGTGGACGAGGTGCTGGCAAACTGTGCCGAGCAGGCACAGCAGTATCGTGACGGCAACCAGAAGGTCATCGGCTTTTTGGTGGGCCAGTGCATGAAGGCGAGTCGCGGCAAGGGTAACCCAAAGCTCTTCAACGAGTTGCTGAGAACGTCGCTCTCGTAAGCGGGAACCGAGGGGCCGGGCGCAGGGCCTTGCCTCTCAATTTCGGACAGTCCTGACTCACGACGGAGGCGCCACTGGCGCCTCCTGTTCGTGCGGAACTCATTGAGAGGCAAGGCCCTGCGCCCGGCCCCTCGGTTCCGTGGCGACTCGGCCGTTCTGGTCAGTCGGGCTGAATGGAAATAGAGTGAATGGGCGCGCCGTTGGCGCGCCCATTGTTTTTGAAGGGAACTCATTTTGAGCAAGCGCCCGCCCTGCCGGGGCTCCCGGGTTCCGTGGCGACTCAGCCGTTCAGGTCAGGCGGGGCTAAATGGAATTTGGTGAATGAGGGTGCCGTTGGCACCCTCATTTTTTTGTGGATGTGGCGCAGGGACGGTCCCTTGGTCACATTTTTGGGCTGTGGAAAGCGAAGCTTAATACTTTTCCCGAGAAGTGAACGACCTTATTTGGACCTCTGAAGCATCGACACTATTTGGACGCTGTTTCCTGCGGTTTTGCCGAGTTTTCCCTGCGGTTTTGTTACTAAAAAATGCGGATGCTTCAGGGGTCCGATTTTGCTCGTTCACTTCTCGGGAAAAGTATTAGACCTCGATTTGCTGGGACGGGGGAGAGTCTTTCTTGGATGCCGGAGATGTACGTTGTGGCAGACGGATTGTCGAAAGTCGGCCGGTCTGCACCCTAAGATTTCCAGAAAGTTAACCATTTTTGACCTTAATAGTTAGTCATTCTTAACTATTATCCAAAAGTGTGCATAAGTAAACTTATTCACTTGGGTGCTGAGGCACCGTGCCGTGTCCAATGCGGCAAAAGGGAGAAGCAACATGTAGAAGCCGACGTTTAACACCCTGCTTGTCGGTGGCGGTTTTCTGCTTGGTACGGCTGGCATCAAGCTGCTCGCCAGCGCTCCGGTAAAGAATGCCTGCGTGCAGGGCATCGCGTGCGGCATGCTGCCGTCGAGTACATCGTGGCGCACGGCATCGCTTCGTCCATCGAAGGGCGTCGCGCCATCATCGGTTCCGCGCACTTTGACCGATACGGATCTTGCTGCGATCGTGCGCCTGCGCCGTATGAGCCAGGGCCTCGTTGATCGTCTGACGAGCTCCTATTCTAAGGTGATGCTCACCAACTCGGCGCTCTTGGCACTGGGCAGTACCGGCGCGATTGCCTCGCAGGCATCGTCGCTGCTGCACAACGGCTCGACGATCGCCTACAGCCCGAGCAACGCGAAGGCTTACCTGCGTTAGCAGACGTGTTTGCCCACGTTATCTGGCCTGCGCCCAGACGGCATCGGTGTCGTCCGGGCGCAGGCCTTTTGCATCTGACCCCAATTGATAGCGTCTCTATATAGTGTTGCTATCGAGGATAGCAATTGAAGGGAGCGAGATCGACGTGGGTGCTGCTAGCGGCATGGCGCAGGTGAACGTTTGCGTGGATCGCCAGGTCAAGAACCGTGCCGAGGAGGCGCTGCGGCTTTCGGGCGGGACACTGCCCGAGCTCATCAAAAAGGTGGTGGCCAAGGTCGCGCAGGGTGGCGGTTCGTGCGAAGAGGTGTTGTCGGCCGTTGACGACCAACCGCCTAGTGCTGGTGGCACCTCGCCGTTTGTCGCATCATGGGCGGCGGTGGATCGGCTTTACGCGGACCTGGGCATCGATACATCATCTGCGTCTGATGACCGCAGCTGGGACACAGTCTATCCCGAAGCCATGGATGAGCATTATCGCCAAAAGGGGATGATCCTGTGAGCGGAGGCCCCCTTAAGATTATGGTGGACGCCAACGTATGGGTCGATTCGTTTTGCGCCGAGCATACCGAGTCGCTTGCCGCGTGCGCGTTTATTGGGCAGGCGACGGAGACGGGGGCGTTGCTGTTCTTTCCGGTGCATATCGCCAAGGACGTGCTGTACGTTGTCCAACACGAGCTGAAGCGTAGCGTTCTTGCCGGCGGGGGAGCGCTCGACGAGGCATCTGTCCGTGCAATTGGCGATGCGGCGTTGGCGTTTGTTCGGAACGTGACCGAAAACGCCACGGCCGTGGGTGCAGATGCATCGGGCCTTTGGCTGGCCGACAAATACTTAGCGCTCCATCGCGATTACGAGGACAACTTGGTGCTCGCCGCGTGCAAGCGCGCGCAGATCGATTACTTGGTGACCAACAATCGCAAGCTGCTCGAACATGCCGATCTTGCAGCAAAGACCCCGCGCCAAATGATGCCGATTCTAGCTTTGGCCGAACGTGGTGGCGCGGCTATCGGTTAACGCGAACTGTTTGCGTGGCCTTCGGAACGTCGGCGCTCAGAAGGCCACGCATCCTTTAATTACAAAAGCGCTGCCTTGATGACGGGAGCTTCGACGAGCTTCTCGGCGGCCTTTTCGTCGGAATCGTTTAGTGCTGCTAGACTGCGGTAGACCCACTCGTTGACCTGGGTGTTCTTGACGCCTGCGGTCTGCATAAGGGCGCCTACCTCGCGGATTGCTGCGAGCAGATCGGCTTTGGGACCCGCGAGCTCGACCTCAATGCCGTGGTAGGCGGCCACGCCGCGGTTCTCGCTCACGTGGTCGATAAAGCCCGCGACGGTCTCAAACTGCTGGGCGAGAGCTGCATCATCGTCAGCGTCCAGCGCAACAAGGGCGTTCGATACCGTGAGGGCGGGATGTCCACAGGGGACAAAGCCTTCGATGACATCCATGGCTTCGGTAATGGTCGAGCCCAGGCCTGCGAGGGCATTGATGAGTTGCTGCTTGGTATCCATAACGGTCCTTTCGACGGGTCAATTTTGCTTGGCGAAAATATACGTGACGTGTTCAGTGGCAAAAATGCGAAGTATGGCGCACATTAGGGTCTTCACAGCTCGTGCATAGAGCAGGTGTCTGCCTTTAGAACGTGGTAAGATAGCTATCCACGAGCGGGGTTTACCCCGCGTGTTCCTTGAAAAGTCGACGGTTATCGGGTGTTTGCAGGCCCGATACCATCCAGACTTTCCCAACATTCGGGGGCGACTGGTTTCGACACGATAGCTCTGAGAGAGGAAGCAAGCCGAGGTCTCCTCGCCTCGTTAAACAGGGGTACCGTCAAATTGAATTGACAACAACTCTTCTTTTGAGCCTATGGCTCTCGCTGCTTAGTTTATAGCGGCGCGTCAACCCGGTGATTTCCCCGACACCGGCGCGACGTCATGTTAGGGGAATGCTCCCGCGCACGTAATCGGTATGGCGCGGGCTAAGACCGAACCGGTTGGGATGCCGCGAGCGTGTCGCTGCGCGCAAAGCGTCCGAGACTAAACCAGTGACTGAGCTTGGAGATGCCAATCAGGGGGCTTTCGTGGACCGGAGTTCGATTCTCCGCGCCTCCACCAATAGCTACAGGCAGGTAGGTAAACGCACCTACCTGCTTTTTTATTACTTATAGATACCGCGGAGAATCGAACTCTATGCAGGGCGCGGGCGTAAAGAAAACGCGTAAGCGTTTTTAGCCCGCGGGCGAGGACGCCGGCAGGCGGCCGAAGCCGGTGCGGATTTGCGAAGCAAATACGCGGATTCTCCGCGCAAAGCCTCGACCCTATATAGATGCGATGCCGATCGGATGACAGCCGGCAACGCCCTGCGCCAGCGTCATCCCCGCACCGCGGAGAATCGAACTCTATGCAGGGCGCGGGCGTAAAGAAAACGCGTAAGCGTTTTTAGCCCGCGGGCGAGGACGCCGGCAGGCGGCCGAAGCCGGTGCGGATTTGCG